>URPI01000004.1 GCA_900549705.1 uncultured Eubacteriales bacterium | reverse complement strand
AATGGGTCATGCCGGAGCAGCCGATGGTCTCCACCAGAGCCTCCTCGATGACACCCTCCTTCACGTTCAGGGTCAGCTTGCAAGCGCCCTGCTGAGGAGCACACCAGCCAATACCATGGGTAAAGCCGCTGATGTCCTTGATTTCCTTGGCCTGAACCCACTTGCCCTCTTCGGGGATGGGTGCGGGGCCATGGTATGCGCCCTTAGCGACGGAGCACATATTCTGTACTTCTGCACTGTAAATCATGGCAAATTTCCTTTCTTTCAAAAGGCGGTGAGCCGCCTTCGGATTAACGTGTCAGAAACGGCGAAAATCACTGCAAGCGCTTCAATCCCCGCAATTTCCGAGTGTATTATACATTGAATTATCGCAATTGTCAATTATCCTGCGTCAGCTTTTCCGTATAAAAACATCTATTCCCACAAAAGACACTTTGGCGGATGTATCTTTGCTGGCCGCAAATCCGGTATATTGGGCGTTATCTGGCATAGATTTGCCGGACGATCCAGCTTGTTAGTCTCCCCGGTAAAATCCGGAGCAGCAGCATTACGCCCTTGTAGGGCAGACCAATGGCATAATCCGGCTTCAAGCGACCTTTGGACGCAATTCTGGCAATCGCCTCTCCGGCGGCCTCCGCCGTCATGCCCGTCCGTTCATCATGCTCCATAACCGCCACAGAACGGGAAATTCTTCCCATATAAACATCATCTCCGGCGCAGGACTTCTCCCTGCTTCCGGTAAAGCCGGAACGGATGTCCCCCGGAAGGATGGACGCAACCTGGATTCCGAAGGTAGAAACCTCCCCCCGCAATGCTGATGCATAAGCGCGAACCGCCGCCTTGGACACGGAGTACCACGCCTGGAACGGGATGGGAACCGGTGCAGCAATAGAGCTGATGCACAGGATGCGCCCGCTGTGTTGGGCACGCATCCGGGGCAGCACCGCCTTGACTGCATTCACCGCGCCAAACAAGTTGACATCCAGAAGATGCTTGGCAGCTTCATTTTCCGTGAACTCCGCCGCCCCGGAGATTCCGAAGCCTGCATTGCAGATAAGCACGTCCACCCTGCCCTCTCTGGCTATCACCGTGTCGATTGCTGCTTTCACTGCGGCTTCATCGGTCACATCCGCCGACAGATGCAGCACACCGTTTTCATGCTTCACATTCCGGCGGCTCAGCTCATAGACTCTGCAATTTCTTTTCCGAAGCGCGGCTGCCGTGGCAAAGCCAATGCCGCTGCTTCCGCCGGTGATGACGATAACCTCATTCATGTTTCTCTCTTCTTTTTTCTGCGGAACATCTGCCAAGGAAAAGCGCCGGGAAAATTTCCCGGCGCTCTGAATCAGGATTTTGCAGGCATACTTCCACGACTGCTCAGGTCAATCACCAGATTGCTGTCAAAGTAGCTGGAGAACTGACTGGAATACCAGGCCAGCATCTCGCCGGTGACCATCAAGCGGGTCTGGCGGACGAACGTGGTGTTCACATCCACTCGGGGGGAAGAACCGCTGTTGAGGAAGTAACGGAGGCCACTGTTGTACAGCACATTGAAGGTTGTGCCGGAATAAGCCTCGATGTCACTGCCGCGAGCAAACACAATGGTGTCCACATCGCCCAGCACAGGGGTAACCTGGTTGGTCCAGTTGGTGACCTCTGCCTGAATTTGAAGGGTGTTCATAGTGCGATAGGCCTGATTGGAATAAGTGTAGCTGGCAATGGTATAGCCCTTTTCCCGCAGGGCAGCAACCACCTTCTTTGCCTCTACAACTTCGTTGTCATAGTAAGCCTGACCAAATCTGGAAACGTAAGAAGTGTTGGTACGGTAGCCAAACACGCCCTCGCTGCCGGTAACAGCCAGAATTGCTCTTGCGCCCCGATAGACAAAATCAGGATGCTCTGCAATGAAGCTCTCCAGCACAGGAACCAGGTCATAATTGCCAATCAGTTCCTGACCATTACTGTCAACATAAGCAGCCTTGATGTCGCCATTGGCATCCACCACCAGCTTATTGGCAAAGCCATGACCCTTGCCGTCCAGCTTGCCGTCTTTATCCGGGTCAACCATGTATTCAAAATAGTTGACCATGGTCTCGGTAATCATCACCGGCTTTTTGCCCTGGGGCAGATAAATGGATTTTGTTCCAAAGGTGGCATTTCCATCCAGGCCGACGTTGCTGTAGATGAAGCTGTCAAAATCCACCAAGACATAATTTCCGGTATACAGCTGGTTCAGAATCCGGCTGAATTCCTCTACCGATACGAAGTTCTTGTTGTAGAGACCTGCATACTCACCGGACACATCCTTGTTACAGGCGCGGGAAGCATCGGCCATCAGCACATGGAAGGATAGATTGGGAATGGTTGAAACATCCTTAATCTCGCTGAGCTTCTGCTGCTCTTTCACAAGATCGCTCTTTTTGCTGTCCACCATTTCCTTATATTTGGCGTTCGTACCGCTGTAGCCGTCCAAAAGCTCAATTGCACCGTCATAATCATATTGCGTTACCAGTGCGTCCGCCTGGGAAATAAGGTTCTTATATTCCGCCTCGGCTGCATCCGCAGCATTGGCCTGCTGGATTGCCTCCTGCTGTGCCTTGGACTGGTTGTTCTTCCGCACCACAAGGGCATTGGAAACAGAACCAACCACAAAACTCAAAATCAGGAACAGCGCCGCACAGGCAATGATTGCAGGAAGGTATACTTCCTTGAAAATGCGTTTCTTTTCCCGCTTCTTCCGGCGGATATAACGCGGGTCGAGGGGATCAAGCACCTCGGACTCCTCTTTGGCGCGGGTAACCGGCTCCATATACATATCCAGGAGCTTAGAAAACACGCTCTTTTTGGCGGGATCTTTGGTTCTTGCAGGTTTCTGCGTTCTCCCCTTCCCCTTCTTCTGCATTTTGGTATCCGAAAGCTTTGACAGCTTAAATCCAATCTTCTTTTTCTTTTTAGGAGGCTCATCCGTCTCCTCGTAGCCATCCTCGTATTGACCATCATCGTATTGACCATCATCGTACTGCCCCTCATCCGGCTCTTCGTCGGAAGTATCGTAGGCCTGTGGGTCATCCTCTGCAGGGTAATCCAGGTCATCCTCCGGCGGATATGGGTCATCGTCCTGGGTCATCCGGTCGTCATCGAAGCTTTCATCAAGCCGCTCCTGAGCAGAATCGTCATCTTCTTCGGCATTCTGTGCATCTTGCGAAGCATGGTCAAAATGGAATTCCTTTGTTGCGTCCTCATCCTCTGACGCATCTTCTGCGGCTTCATCTTCGTCCAAAATATCTGAATAATCGAAATCGTCATCCTCCGAGAGAAAGTCCTTCGGGTCAAATCCGTATTCTTTCTCAAAATCGATGTCGAGATCGAAATCGTTCTTATCCATCGCTAGTCCCCTACCTTTATGGTAATGTCAATGATATTCTATCATTGCCTTGAAAAAAAAGCAAGTGGAATTGACATAAAACCTCAAAAAACGCGCACTGTTAAGAAGGTCTTAAAAATCGGTTCATTTCTCCGACGCAAACAGCCCGTCCCGCGTGATGTTTTTCAGCCATGCACCGCTGCGGTAATGACGGATAACCCAAGGCCACTTCACAAATTCATCGGTACACAGCAGGAAATACACCCACAAAACCGGCAGCTTCAGCACAAAGGCAGCAAGGAAACCCAGTGGGACAGCGTAGCACCACATATCGATGGTATCACAGACAAGGCCGAACCGGGTGTCTCCGCCCGCCCGGAAAATGCCGGCAATCAGGGAGGTGTTGACGGCACTGCCCATGATATAATAGGAGTTAATCCACAGCATCACCCGCAGGTAATGCATGGCAGTCGCCGACAGGCTCTCCGATGCAAAGGACAGCACCAGAGGAATTGCCGCAATCAGCACCATGCCGCCGACGAGGCCGGATGCAACCGTCATCTTCATGATATTGGAGGCATAGCCCCTTGCCTTTTTCAAATCCCCCGTTCCCATTACGTTACCCAGCAGGATGCCGCCCGCTGCGGCCACCGCAAAGCAAAACGTGGAGCCGAGATTCCGCACCACAACCACCATGGAGTTGGCCGCTACAGCGTCATTGCCCAGATGCCCCAAAATAACGGAGTACATGGAAAACGCCACACCCCAGGACACATCATTGCCCAACGCCGGCAACGCCAGCCGGATGAAATCACCCCGCAGCAGTTTATTGGTATGGAGCATTTCCCGTAAATCCAACCTTACGTTCTTCGACCGGATGGAAACAACCGCGAAGCCCAATAGCTCCACCGCCCGGGAGGTCGCTGTGGCAATGGCCACACCGGTAGCCCCAAGCCGGGGTGCGCCGCAAAGGCCAAAAATGAACACCGCATTGAGCGCAATATTCAAAAAGAAGGTCATCACGTTCATCGCCAGACATATGGTTACCCTGCCAATGCTGCGCAGAACGGCGGCGTATATCTCTATGATGCCCCAGCACAGGTAAGTTATTCCCATCACCCGCAGGTAGTCCGCGCCAATGGAAATCAGCGCCGTGTCCTTGGTAAACAGGTGCATCAAGCCCTCCGGCATAAAAAAGGCCAGCAGCGCAAATACTGCCGAAATCGTCACGCTGTAGCGCAGCGCAATTCCCTGCACGGCCTGGATTGCCCGAAAATCCCGCTTGCCATAATATTGAGCGCACAGCAGCGTTGCTCCCGTGCCCAGACCGTAAAACACATTGGCAAGGATGTTGGCATAGTTGGCAGCAAGGGACACTGCCGAAATAGAGGCCTGCCCCACATAGTTAAGCATCACCACATCCGAAGATCCGACCGCCGCATTGAGAAGATTCTGAATCACCAAAGGAATCAGTAGCTTATTCATTTGGATGCGAAAGTCAGGCTCCAGCAGCTGTATTCGTTTCATATACACGCTCCTACTTTTTTTCATCCGAGCCCCGCAGCTCAATAATCTGGTCACGCAGCAGAGCGGCATACTCGTATTCCATCATCTTCGCCGCTTCCTTCATCTGCTTTTCCAGGCGGGCAATTTCTTTTTCCTTCTCTGCCTTGGTCATCTTCACACCAGTTCTGCCCTTGCGTTCAGCAGTGGGCGAAGAAATCTCAATGAGGTCACGGACAGATTTAATAACCGTTTGGGGGACAATGCCGTGCGCCTGATTGTAGCTGTTTTGAATGTCCCTACGGCGAGCCGTCTCGTCCAGTGCCATGCGCATGGAGGGGGTTACCGTATCGGCGTACATAATGACCTTGCCCTCCGCGTTTCGTGCGGCGCGGCCAATGGTCTGGATCAGGCTGGTTTCGCTGCGCAGAAAGCCCTCTTTATCCGCATCGAGGATGGCCACCAGACTCACCTCCGGCAAATCCAGCCCCTCCCGCAGCAGGTTGATGCCAACCAGCACGTCAAATTTTGCAAGGCGCAGATCACGAATGATTTCCATTCGCTCCATTGCACCCACATCGGAGTGCATATACCGCACCCGAATTCCTGCCTTGGTCAGATAAACCGTCAAATCTTCCGCCATTTTCTTTGTGAGTGTCGTGACCAGCACCCGCTCCTGCCGCGCCGTGCGGGCGTTGATTTCTCCAATCAGATCGTCAATCTGGCCGTCAATGGGGCGAACCTCCACCATAGGATCCAACAGGCCGGTAGGGCGAATCACCTGCTCCACAATCTGGCCGGAGCGGCTGCGCTCGTACTCTCCCGGCGTTGCAGAAACATAGATAACCTGATTGATTTTTTGGTCAAACTCCCCAAAATTCAAAGGCCGGTTGTCATAAGCCGAGGGCAGGCGGAAGCCATAGTTCACCAGCGCATCCTTCCGGCTGCGGTCACCGGCGTACATGGCGCGACATTGAGGCAGGGTCACATGGCTCTCATCGATGAACATCAGGAAATCCTTTGGGAAATAATCCAGCAGTGTGGTGGGCGGTGTGCCCGGTTCCCTGCCCTGAATCACCCGAGAATAATTTTCGATGCCGGTGCAGAAGCCGATTTCTGTCAGCATCTCCAGATCATAGGCAGTGCGCTGGGCAATGCGCTGAGCCTCAATCAATTTGTTGTTGTCCCGAAAAAACTGCACCTGCCTATCGCATTCTTTCTGGATTTCCAGCATAGCCCGCTGCAATTTTTCCTTTGAGGCCACATAGTGGCTGGCCGGATAGATTGCCACATGATCCAAATACCGCTCTGTCATGCCGGAAACCGCATTGATTTCGCTGATGCGGTCAACCTCGTCACCGAAGAATTCAATACGGATGGCACGCCCCGACCAATAGGCCGGGTAAATTTCCAAGGTGTCACCCCGCACCCGGAATTTATTGCGGGAGAAATCAATGTCGTTACGCTCATAACGAATTTCCGTCAGCTTCTTTAAAATCTCATCCATGGGGCGTTCCTGCCCCACCCGCAGGGAAATCACCATGCTCTTATAGTCAATGGGGTCACCCAAGCCATACAGGCAGCTGACGGAAGCAACCACAATCACATCCCGGCGCTCAAACAGTGCCGAGGTTGCAGAATGGCGCAACCGGTCAATTTCCTCGTTGACAGCAGAATCCTTTTCAATGTAGGTATCCGTGTGCGCAATATACGCTTCCGGCTGATAGTAGTCATAATAAGAAACAAAATACTCCACCGCATTCTCCGGAAAGAACTCCCGGAATTCTGAGCACAGCTGTGCTGCCAAAGTTTTGTTGTGTGCCAGCACCAGGGTGGGACGGTTCAGCTTTGCAATAACCGAAGCCATGGTAAAGGTTTTGCCGGAACCGGTAACGCCCAGAAGCGTCTGCTCCCGCAGCCCCAGCTCTACGCCCTTTGCCAGCGCCTCAATTGCCTCCGGCTGGTCACCGGAGGGCTTGTACTCCGACACTAATTTGAATTTATCCATTGTCATTCCTCCGATTCCTCAGCCAGATAGCCGGACTGCACCAAAGAAACATAATCGTCCTCACAGAAAATGAGATGGTCAACAAACCGAACCTCCACCGCCCGCAAGGCGGATACCACATTGCGAGTCGTGGCGATGTCCTCGTAGGACGGAATCGCCATGCCGCCCGGGTGATTGTGTGCCAGCAGGACGCTGGACGCATTGGCAAGCAGAGCTGTCTCCACAATTTTACGGATAGAGAGGCTCGTGGAGTTTACATTCCCCTCTGCAATCTTCCGGCAGGTTAACAGCTTACACTTTGCATCCAGGCAGAGCAGATAAACCATCTCTATACCCCGCCCATAGAAATAGGGATGCAGATAGGCGGCACAGCTTTCCATGGTAGGCAGAATATTGACCTTTGCGGCGCGGTCTCTGAGATAGCATCCCCCCACCTGGGTAATCAGATGCAGGTAGGCGGCAGTGTTCTCCCCGATTCCTTCCACCTTGCATAATTCCTCTACCGGCGCATCCATCACCTGGGAAAGCGAGCCAAAATGGTCAAGCAGCGCGTGGGCAATGGGGTTGGTATCCTGCCGGGAGATGGCATAAAAAAGTACCAGCTCCAATACCTGCACATCTGTAAAGTGTTCCAGCCCCTCCTGTAAGAAACGCTGGCGGAGCCTTTTTCGGTGGCCGTCATGTATTGACATTATTTCGCCTCAACTTTCATGTAAACCCCTTGCTATTTTTTCATTCTTCCGCTAGAATAGAGAAAAATGACGAAACCTACCGGGAAAGATTTTCCGTCTTCTGCGCACCCTATTCACGTCAGGAGGATTTCCTATGGATCAAAGAACCGAAGAAACCGAACTGTTGGAGCTGCTGCCGCGCCCGGTGTTCTGCGTAAAAAACGGGATAATCACGCGCCTCAATCAACCTGCCAGAAAGCTTTACTTGCGGGAGGGGCTCCCGGTGGAGGCACTTCTGGAAGCAGGAAACGAGAACTATGCAGCCTACTGCGGCGGGCTGCTTTATGTAACGCTGGCAATCCACGGGCAGTCCTTCGGTGCTTCCGTGGTGCGGGTGGGAGATGAAAATCTGTTCACCCTCGACCAACAGTTTGAAAGCGATGAGCTTCGCATTCTGGCGCTGGCAGCCCGTGAACTGCGCGCTCCCCTTACAGATGCAATGCTGACGGTTCAGCAGCTTTCCTTGGAGAACGCCGCCCAGAGCAAACTAAAGCGCAGTCTATACCAGCTGCTTCGGATGATTGGAAATATGTCCGATGCCTCCGGCAGCAGCCTGTCCTTCCGTCCAGAGCGTCAGAATGTGGATGCCGTGTTCCGGGAAATCGCGGAAAAAGTCACCGCATTAACCGATACAACAGGCATTCAAATCTCTTACAGTGGGCTGCAAACGGATTGCAGCTGCGTATTTGACCGGCAGCTTATGGAGCGGGCGGTTCTGAACATGGTTTCTAACGCGCTGAAATTCACCCCAGCAGGCGGCACGGTTCATCTGCTGCTGCGTGCCAGCGGCAAGCAGTTCTGCTTCAGTGTCACGGACACCGGCAGCGGGATTCCCAAAGAAGATCAAGCCACCCTGTTCTCCCGATATCTGCGAGAGCCATGTTTGGAGGACAGCCGCCACGGCATTGGACTTGGAATGCTGCTGATCCGCAACGCAGCCGCCCTGCACCGGGGAGCCGTTCTGGTAGACCACCCGGAAAAAACCGGAACCAGAGTGACCCTCACCTTCACCTCCGTCCCGGATGACACCGCAAAACTGCGCACCGTGCTGCTGGGCGCGGACTACGCCGGGGAGCAGGATCACGCGTTAATCGAGCTTTCTGAACTTCTTCCTTATAACAGATATTGATTTTGCTTGGGTCGGCGATTTGCCGACCCAATTTTTCTGTTTACTCCAAATACTTTTTCAGATAAGCACCGGTGAAGCTGCCTTCTGTTGCGGCAACCTCCTCCGGCGTTCCGGCTGCCACCAATGTTCCGCCGCCGTCACCGCCTTCCGGTCCCAGATCGATAAGATAGTCGGCAGTCTTGATAACATCCAGGTTGTGCTCAATGACCAGCACCGTATTTCCTGCCTCCACCAACTGCTGCAGCACCTCGATCAACTTATGAACGTCCGCCGCGTGCAAGCCGGTGGTAGGTTCGTCCAGAATATAGATGGTACGTCCGGTGGATACCCGCGCCAGCTCCGTGGCCAGCTTGACTCGCTGGGCTTCGCCGCCGGACAGGGTGGTGCTGGACTGCCCCAGCTTCACATAGCCCAGGCCAACCTCCTGGAGCATCTGAGCCTTTTTGCGGATTTTCGGCAGATTCTCAAAGAAGTCCACTGCCTCCTCGGCGGTCATATCCAAAACCTGGGCAATATTCTTCCCCTTGTACTGCACCTCCAGCGTCTCCCGGTTATAGCGGGAACCATGGCATACCTCACAAGGAACGTAGACATCCGCCAGGAAGTGCATTTCGATTTTTACAAGGCCATCGCCGCAGCAGGCTTCGCAGCGGCCACCTTTCACGTTGAAGCTGAAGCGACCTGGGCCATAGCCGCGCATTTTCGCCTCTGCAGTGGAGGCAAACAAATCCCGGATGTCGTTAAACAGCCCCGTATAGGTCGCCGGATTAGAGCGGGGTGTCCTGCCGATGGGGCTTTGATCTATGTCAATCACCTTGTCCAGATTTTCAATTCCCTCAATGCAGGTACACACGCCAGGACGGGTGCGGGCATGATTCAGCTTTGCAAGAAGCGTTTTATTCAGCACTTCATTGACAAGGGTGGATTTGCCGGAGCCGGACACGCCGGTGACGCAGGTGAAAGTTCCCAAGGGAATTTCCACATCCAGATTTTTCAGATTGTTTTCCCTCGCCCCCCGAATGACCAGCTTCTTTCCGTTTCCCGTTCTGCGCTCTGTGGGGACGGGAATTTTCTTTGCCCCGGACAGATATTGGCCGGTAATGGACTGGGGGCAATCCAAAATGTCCTGAAGTGTACCGGCGGCAACAATTTGCCCGCCGTGGCTTCCCGCGCCGGGTCCTACATCTACCAAAAAATCAGCAGCACGCATGGTGTCTTCATCGTGCTCCACCACAATCAGCGTGTTGCCCAAATCCCGCAGATGCTCCAGGGTTGCAAGGAGCTTGTCATTATCCCGCTGGTGCAAACCAATGGATGGCTCGTCCAGGATATACAGCACCCCCATCAAAGAAGATCCGATCTGCGTTGCCAGCCGGATGCGCTGGCTCTCGCCGCCGGAGAGCGTCCCCGCCGCCCGAGAGAGGGTCAGATAGCCCAGCCCCACATCCAAAAGGAATTGCAGGCGGGACTTTATCTCCTTGACAATCTGCGCTGCAACCAACGCCATATTCCCTTCCAGATGCAGGGTTTCCATGAAATCCAGTTCCTTGCGGATGCTCATGGCGCAGAAGTCCATAATGCCCACGCCTCCGACAGTCACCGCCTGTGCAATGGCCGACAGCCGCTTGCCGTGGCACACAGGACAGGGGGCTGTGGACATACATTCCTCCAGTTCCTTCCGCGCTGCATCAGACTGCGTTTCCCGATAGCGCCGGGAGATGTTATTGAGGATTCCCTCAAAGGGCTGCTCCAGTACGCCCATGCCATTTCCACGGTTATAGGTCATGTGGAGCTTTTCTCCCTTTGTACCGTACAGGATAACGTCCATCACATCCCTGGGCAGCTCCTTCACCGGCACGGTCAGAGAGAAATGGTACTTCTGTGCCAACGCCTCAAAGTACATTCGGAAAATGGAATCGGTGCGGGCGCTCTGCCAGCCGGAGGCCTGAATGGCACCGTCAAAGATGGATTTCTCTTTATCTGGAATCACCAGGTCTTCGTCCGCAATCAACTGAAAGCCCAGCCCGGTGCAGCTGGGGCAGGCACCGGCGGGATTATTGAAGGAGAACATCCGGGGCTCCAATTCCGGCATACTGATGCCGCAGTCCTCGCAGGCATAATTCTGGGAGAAGGTCAATTCTTCCTCCTGCCCCGGAATGGAAATGGTCACCAGTCCCCCGGAATGGTTGCAGGCCGTCTCGATGGAGTCGGTCAAACGGCGGCGAATGCCGTCTTTCAGAACAAGGCGGTCAACAATCAGCTCAATGGTATGCTTTTTATTCTTCTCCGGCTTGATTTCTTCGGAGAGATCATACTGGATGCCATCCAGGCGCAAGCGGACAAAGCCCTGCTTGCGGGCATCCTCAAACACCTTTTGGTGCTCACCTTTTTTGCCCCGCACCACCGGGGAGAGAACCAGGAACTTAGTTCCATCCCCCAATGCCTCTATCCGATCCACAATCTGGTCAATGGTCTGGCGGCGAATTTCCTTGCCACACTTCGGGCAATGGGGAACGCCGGCTCTTGCCCATAAAAGGCGCAGATAGTCGTAAATCTCCGTGACTGTTCCAACTGTGGAGCGAGGGCTTTTAGAGGTTGTCTTCTGGTCAATGGAAATGGCCGGGGAAAGCCCATCAATGGAGTCTACATCCGGCTTGTCCATCTGCCCCAAAAACTGGCGGGCGTAGGAACTGAGACTTTCCACATAGCGTCGCTGCCCTTCGGCATAAATGGTATCGAACGCGAGGCTGGACTTTCCGGAGCCGCTGAGCCCCGTGAAAACCACCAGCTTATCCCGCGGAATGGTCAGGTTCACATTTTTTAGATTGTTTTCTCTGGCACCCTGGATTACAATTTTGTCATTCATCGTTCATGTTTTCTCCTGCCTCAGAATCGTTCCCATGATTATAGCATACATTTAAATATACTACAAGTCATTTTTCAAACATAATTTCGTCTTCTTGTTCTTTCCTGGGGGATACAACGCTTTGTGATTGTGCATAATTGTTTTATGTATTTTTTGGCGGTTTACACAAGACGGGATAAATTTTAATCCGTTTTTCAGCGGTATTTTTTTTGACTGCTGCTTGCTTTTTCACTCGGTGTGGTGATATAATGAGGTTGTAATTGGCCTCCGCCCAGCGGGGGCAGAAAAAGAAAAAAGCGAGGTATTTCTTTGATGACAGCTTACGGAGATAACATCAAAATTTTCTGCGGCAATTCCAATCCTCAGTTTGCCGAGACGATTTGCAAGTCCCTGAGCGTTCCCCTGGGTCAAGCAGAGGTCAAGACCTTTGCCGACGGCGAAGTTTCCGTCTCTTTGAATGAAACCTGCCGCGGTGCAGATGTTTTCCTGGTACAGTCCACCTGCAAGCCCGTCAACGACAACCTGATGGAGCTGCTGGTAATGACCGATGCCTGCCGCCGTGCCTCCGCCGGTCGTATCACCGCCGTTATTCCCTATTTTGGGTACGCCCGCCAGGATCGCAAGGCAAAGAGCCGCGATCCCATCTCTGCAAAGCTGGTTGCGAACATGATTACCGCTTCTGGCGCTGACCGTGTGCTGACCATGGATTTGCACGCCTCCCAGATTCAGGGCTTCTTTGATATTCCCCTGGATCACCTGCTGGGCAACCCCTCCTTTGTGGACTACTATCTGAAGAAATTCCCTGAGGAAGCCTTTGACCATTCCCAGTTTGTTGTCGTCTCTCCCGATGTCGGCTCCGTCAGCCGCGCCCGTACCTTCGCCCAGAAGGTTCACATGAGCCTGGCCATTGTGGACAAGCGCCGTCAGAAGGCCAATGTCTGCGAGGTAATGAACGTCATTGGCGATGTCAAGGACAAGACTTGCATCCTTTACGACGACATGGTGGACACTGCCGGTTCCCTGTGCAATGCCGCAAAGGCGCTGGTGGAAGTGGGCGGTGCCAAAGAGGTGTACGCCTGCGCAACCCACGGTGTACTCTCCGGCCCCGCTTACGAGCGCATTGAGGCCAGCCCCATCAAGGAAATTGTCTTCCTGAATACCATTCCCCAGATGGGCAACACCCCCAGCAACAAAATCAAGTTCCTGGATGTAGCTCCCGTTTTTGCCCGCGCCATTGAGCATATCCATGGCGGCACCTCCATTGCTGACCTGTTCTGAGCCGTGCTGAAAGGAAATTCAGAAAGCTGGCTGATTGTCGGTCTCGGTAATCCCGGCAAGGAATATGAGCACACGCGGCACAACACCGGTTTCCGCGCCATCGACATTCTGGCTGCTAAACTGGGCTGCCGTATTGATAAGGCAAAATTCCAGGGTCTGTATGGGCAGACTACAGTTGACGGCAGAAAGCTGTTCCTGCTAAAGCCCCAGACCTATATGAACCTCTCCGGTCGCTCTGTTTTGCAGCTGAGTGCTTATTTCAGCATTCCTCCCCAGCGCATTATCGTGATGTTTGACGACATCTCGTTGGCTCCCGGCAGACTGCGCGTCCGTGCAGAGGGTTCCGCCGGCGGGCACAACGGCATCAAGTCCATCATCGCGGAGCTGGGCAGTCAGGATTTTCCCCGGGTGAAGATTGGCGTTGGCGCAAAGCCCACACCGGAATATGACCTAGCCAATTGGGTGCTGTCCTCCTTCAGCGCAAAAGAGGAAAAAGACCTTTCCATTGCGCTGGAAAACGCAGCGGATGCCGCCCTTGCCATTATGGAGCAGGGCGTGCCAGAAGCGGCCAACAGATACAACGGTAGTCACCCCTAAACCAAATCATGCGATAGAAAACGGGAAGTGGATTCAGTTCCACTTTCCGCTTTTCCGCGTGGAGCACTTTTTTAATTGAGGCACGAATATGGATCAAATTTTATTTATGCTGAAAACCATCCCGGAGTATGCTTCCCTCGTGGAGGGCATGAAGCTGGGGCAGCCCGCCGCCGTCACAGGCATTGGGCAAATCAACCGTTCCCACATCATTGCCGGGCTAAGTGCAGATGTGAAAAAGCCCCTTGTCATTCTGGTGCAAGACGACATGGCTGCCCACAGAATGCAGGAGGAGCTGAAATGCTTCCTGCACACGGATGCGCCCATTCTCCCCAGCCGGGATCTGACGCTGTATGATGCCGCCGTTGTTTCCCGCGCCTGGGAGCAGAAGCGGCTGCGGCAGCTTTATGCGCTGGGGCGGGGAGATACCCCTATCCAGATTATGTCCTGGGAATCTGCCAGCCAGCGCACGCTGCCCCCGGCTGTGCTTTCCGCTGCCACACTCCATCTGGAAACCGGCAAGGAATATTCTGTTGACAAGCTTGTCTCCGCTCTGGTCTCCGCCGGTTACAGCCGCTGCGGCATGGTGGAGGGCGTTGGGCAGTTTGCTGTCCGCGGCGGAATCGTAGATCTGTTTTCCCCGGCAGAGGAGAAGCCGGTGCGAATGGAATTCTTCGGTGACGAACTGGATACCATGGGCTACTTTGATCCCGGCACCCAGCGGCGGGAAGAAAACATTACCGCTGCCACCATTCTCCCAATCAGTGAGACGCTGCCCCACTGCCATCCCGGTGGCATGGAAGGACTGTGCAAGGATTTGCGCAATCTGATTTCCCGGCAGCACCGACACAAGAACATCAATGAGCCTTTGATCGCAACTCTTTCAAAGGACTTGGAAAAATACGAAAATGAGCTGCACAACACTGCCTCCGATCGGTATATGTCACTGATTTACCCGGAGTTTTCTTGTGCGCTGGACTACGTAAGCAGGGATTCCATTCTGGTGCTGTGTGACCACAGCAGCTTGCAGCGTGCCGCCAGAACTCGCACCGAGGAACTGGGAATGCAGCTGGACAGTATGCTCCAAGCCGGCTTGGTTGTGGGCGAGCTTTGCGACTTTGCGCTGCAATGGGAGGATTTCTGCACCCGTCTGCGCGGAAAAACCGTGGCCTATTTTGATGCCTTCGGCGGCAGCGCCTACCCGGATGACTGTCTGCCAAAACAGCTGCTGCCCATCACTGCCAAGCAGCTGCCCGGCTACGGCGGAAGCATGGATACGGTGGTCAGTGACCTTAAATACTACCAGAAGATGGAATTTGGCAGCATGGTTCTTTGCGGCACCCGGCGGCGGGCAGAGCTGCTCCAGCAGATGCTGCAAGAAAAGGGCGTGGGTGCCTTTTTGTGCATCCCCCTGACTACGCTGCCAAAGCCGGGGCAGATACTCCTGTGTGAAGGCACGCTGCCCTATGGCATGGAATACCCCATGTCCAAACTGGCCGTTCTTACCGAAGGACAGATGATTGCCAAAAGCGAACCCCGGCGTAAGGCAAAGAAAACCGGAGCAACCAACCGTCAAAAGCTGAACTCCTTCACGGATCTTGTTCCCGGCGACCTGGTCGTACACGAAAACTACGGTATTGGCCGCTTCATGGCAATGGAGCAAATCAAGGTGGACGGAGCGGTCAAGGACTATATCAAAATTGCCTATCAGGGCTCTGATACCCTGTATGTCCCTGCAACACAGCTGGATTTGGTCAGCAAGTATATTGGCGGCGGCGGAGAAGACGCCAGTGTTCGGCTGAACAAAATTGGCTCCGATGCCTGGCAAAAGACAAAGGCCAAGGCACGAAAGGCCGCTAAGGATATGGCTGGTGAGTTGATTCAGCTCTACGCTGCCCGCAAGCGGCAGCCCGGCTTTGCCTTTGCGGCGGATGCCCCTTGGCAACGGGAATTTGAAGACAATTTCCCCTACCCCGAAACAGATGACCAATTGCGCTGCATTGCAGACATCAAGCACGACATGGAATCTCCCACCCCCATGGACAGGCTGCTGTGCGGCGATGTGGGCTTCGGCAAAACTGAGGTTGCCCTGCGCGCCGTGATGAAATGCGTCATGGATGGAAAGCAGGCGGCCATTCTCGTTCCCACCACCGTACTGGCGCAGCAGCACTACCAAACGGCGGTAGCGCGCTTCCGCGGATTCCCGGTGAGTATTGATGTGCTGAGTCGGTTCCGAACCACGCGGCAGCAGAGCAAAACCTTGCAGGATGTGCGCAGCGGCGCCGTCGATGTGATTATCGGCACCCATAAGCTGCTGCAAAAGAGCGTGGAATTCAAAAACTTGGGTCTGCTGATTGTGGATGAGGAGCAGCGTTTCGGTGTCAGCCACAAGGAACGGCTGAAAGAGATTTCAAAGGGTGTGGATGTGCTGACACTTTCTGCAACGCCAATTCCCCGCACCCTGAACATGGCGCTGTCCGGTATCCGCGATATGTCCACCATCGAGGAGCCGCCCTCTGACCGCTATCCGATACAGACCTTTGTGACGGAATATAATCCCGCCATCATCGATGATGCCATTCGTCGGGAAATAGAGCGCGGCGGTCAGGTTTTCTATCTACACAACCGCACAGAAACCATTGATCAATGTGCAGGAGCACTGCGGCGCAGAATTCCTGGTCTCAGTGTCGCTGTTGCCCACGGTCAAATGTCAGAGGACGCATTGGGCGACGTAATGCAAGCCATGGCAGATGGCGAAATTCAGGTTCTGGTCTGCACCACCATCATTGAGACCGGCCTGGACATTCCAAACGCCAACACATTGATTATCGAGAACGCCGACCGGCTGGGTCTGTCTCAGCTGCATCAGCTGCGGGGACGGGTTGGCCGCTCCACTCGTCACGCCTACGCCTATTTTACCTATCGCCCGGACAAGAATCTATCCGAAGTGGCCGAGAAACGTCTGGCTGCCATCCGGGACTTTGCGGAATTTGGCTCCGGCTTTAAAATCGCCATGCGGGATTTGGAAATTCGCGGTGCAGGCAACCTGCTGGGTGCCGAGCAGTCCGGTCACATGATGAGCGTTGGCTATGATATGTATCTGAAGCTTTTGGATGAGGCCGTGCTGGAGGAACGTGGCGAAGCCCCCAAGGAGCCGGACTGCACCGCCGACCTGAATGTCACCGCCAACGTGGACAAAGAGTATGTTGCGCGGGGCGAGGAGCGGATGGATTTGTACCGGCGAATGGCCGCCATCCGAACACAGGAGGATGCCGACGACTTGCTGGATGAAATTGTTGACCGCTACGGCGAACCGCCCAGAGGTGTGCTGAACCTGATTGACATTGCTCTGCTGCGCGCCCAGGCACGGAAAGTCGGTATTAAAGACATCCGGCAAAAGGGCGGTGATGTGCTGTTTGTGCTGACCAACCTGAATTTTGAAGTGGTCAGTGCCCTCTGCGCCGATGCAACCTACAAAACGCGGATTCTGTTCCTGGCAAACGCCAAGGAACCCACGCTTCAATTGAAGCTCGCCTCCGGTGTTGACAGCCTGAAGCAGTGCAAGGTCTTCGTTCAGAAATATTCAGAACTCTCTCACTGAGCCATCTGTCCAGTGTGGCTTCTCCGTGTGGTGCATGAGTGGTGCATGATTTGACAGGAAATGTGCAAATACCAGTTGTATTTCCAAAATCTGCATGATATAATACTGAATATCTACCATACAATCAATGATTCTCAGGAGGTTTTTTATGGCTGACGGCAATCGCTCTGATGACTTTGATGCTTTTCTCGCTTCCCTGAATACAGATACCGCAAAAAAGCCGGATGATATTGATCTGGACGGTCTTCTGGCAGAGCTGAATGCGGATATTCATTCCGAGCGCAGCACTGAAGGCGTTCCAGACGATGCATTCTTCCCACCCACAGATTTTGAAGATACTCCGCCCTCTCCCAAGCAAGCGCCTATGCGTAAACGGCGGCAAGCGGCTGATGTGCCGCCAGTCAGGACGAATGTTCCCCCTCAGGAACGGCAAAGTTTCTTTGTCCGGCATCACCGCACCATCAATCTGGTTCTCCTGCTCCTGTCTGTTGCTTTGGCAGTCGGCATCATGGCAGTCATTCTTTCAATGTCCAACGCCGACCCCTATGGCGGAAAGATGATGGACAATATCCGTATTGCCGGTGTGAACGTTGGCGGAATGACCAAGCAGGAGGCCGCCAATGCCGTCGGGACTGCCATTGGTTCCAGCTATTATGAAAATAACATGACCGTCGTTCTGGGGAAGGATGAACTGATTCTCCCCGCTTCCCAGGTCTCCCCCACCCTGGATATCAGCGCTGCTGTAGAGGCCGCCTACGCCTGCGGACGTACCGGCAGCACAACACAGCGTCAGGCAGATTACCAACAGGCGAAGCAGACACCCATTGATATCGAAATTGGCAGCTGTCTCAAGCTGAATGAGGATTACATTCGCAACACCATCTCCTCCTTTATTGGGAGCTTTTCCGGAACCTATACCCCCTCCGGCTACACATTGGAGGGCATCCGCCCCGGCCTGGATGCTGACAGCTTTAATGCCTCCGCTCCCTGCCAGAATCTGGTGCTCACCATTGGCACTCCCGGCGGACAATACAACATGGACGGAATTCTCAGCACTATTTCCAATGCCTATGGAGAGATGAACTTCCACGTGGTAATTCCGAGCGACTATCTCCCGACGCTCCCAGAAGCACTGGATATTGATGCCATTTATAGCGAAGTTCATGTTGACCCGGTAGAGGCAATTCCAGCCTCCGGTTCCGGCGAGGGAACACCCGGCTCCTGCGGCTATACCTTCCAGCTGGAAGATGCACGCAAGCAGCTGCAAGATGCAAACTACGGTGACATCATTACAATTCCCATGGAATACATCATGCCGGAAAAGCTGGACAGTAACGGAACCTTCCGCGCTGCACTGGGTTCCTATGCCACACCGGTCAGCTCCAACGAAGCTTACAATCAGAATCTGGAAACTCTCTGCGCCAAGCTCAACGGCAATGTGTTGGAGGCTGGGCAGACGTTCTCCTTCGATACCGCTGTAGGCAGCCGCAAGGAGGCGGATGGCTATTTGATGGCACCCGCTCACGGCGACCAGTGCATCGAAACGGAGGTTGGCGGCGGCTCTGACCAGGTTGCAACCACCCTGTATGTCGCTGCGATGACCAGTGGCATGGCCATTGTAGAGCATAGCGCTGCGCCTCATGTCTGCCCCTACACCACTAAGGGAACCGAAGTGACGGTTTCCGACTGGCGTGACTTGAAATTCCGGAATCCGCTGGATTGCAAGGTTTTGATTCGTGCAAAGGTTGCAGACGGTCAGGTTGTTGTCCGGCTTCTCAGCGAGAAGGAAGTTGACTACGAGATTAAGCTGGATGTTCAGCAGCTGTCCACCACTCAACCCGGCACGGTCAACGTGGATAAACACGTCTCCGAAGGCTTCAAGGCACAGCAAGTTCTGGTAGAGGGCAGCGAGGGCGGTCAGTTCTGGCTCCACTGGGTGAAATACAAAAAAGGCACTGCTCAGGAAATGGGAAAAGTCAGCGAATACGTTACCCTTCCCGCCTTGAATAAGGCAGTTGTCATCCTCTACGGTTAATTTTTCTCTTGCATCATAGTCAAAAAGTCCAACCGGTTTTTCTGCCGGTTGGACTTTTTAATCAGGTATAATTGCAGTGCAAGTCGATGAAAGGCATCTTCTGAACATTCGTTACAGGTAGGAAACCATATCTGCCTCTTCCCGGAATTTCAGGTGCTGCTTGGCAGGGGCAGCGTTTTCGGCCATATAACCAGCAGGGAGCAAATCCCGGATGCGGACCTCCTCTGGAATGCCCAGGGCGGCCTTCACCTTTGCCTCGTTGAAATACCCCACCCAACAGGTGCCCAGCCCCAGCTCCGTGGCTTCCAGCATCATGTGGGTACAGGCAATGGCTGCATCCGTGTTGCCGAAATCATAGCCCTCACAAATCATCCCCTTGGCACTGCGGGTGGCATCATAGCCAATCACAAAGACAACGGGAGCACCGAAGGTGCAGGGTGTCACCTCAGCCAAGGCCTTGCGTCCTTCCTCACTGGTGACGACGTAAATCTTTTGCGGCTGATTGTTGCAGGCGGTGGGCGCAATCCGAGCCGCCTCCAGAATTTTCTCAATCTTCTCCTGTTCAACAGGTCTACTCTGGTAGCTGCGGACGGAGTAGCGACTTTTTGCCAATGTCATAAAATCATTCATGTTAATTTCTCCTTTTTGAATTTCAACCTAAATCTTCCCATTCCAGCCGGGGCTGGCAATACGGAAGGCCATATTCCGTCTGACTGAGCATACGGTTTGACACAAACTGGAACCCGTCCTCCCCCAACGGACGGACAGTAACCTCATGGGAAAACAGGCAGTCCATCCCCAAGTCGGTACACAGCGCCTCCACCGTCATAGAAATCGTTCCATCGGCATTATCCGTGAACGCTGTGACCTCTGGCTCAATTCTGTAATAGCTGAGGTAGATGACATAGTCGTTGCTCTCGATTTCCCGCCAGGGATAGCCCCCCTTTTCTGGGTCATACCCTGCGGCAGCTCTCAGCTGGACTGCATTCAGGCGGAAAAAGGGTAAAAGTACCTCCTCAAACGCCTCTGTCGGAATCCAATAGCACCTGCGCTCCGCGTCGTACCGACTTTCGTCCGCCGCAAACTGATTGCCAGTCTGATAGCGGTAAAGGTACATCCAAACATCGTTGAAGCAAAGCGGGGTGAATGAATCCTCCGTCCAGTCCGTCAGGAAGATATTCGTGCCGGTATAGCCGCCCGCCAGGATGTATTTGTTGTACAGGCCCCACAGCGTTTCATCCGGCTTTTGCAGCCGAATCAGCGCATAATTCTGATAATGGAGGTCATCCTCCGGGTTAATCTGATAGAAGAAATTATCCCGCTCTGTCAGCGTCCAGCCGTAGATTTTGTGTGCCGCGTAGCTTTCATTATCGCTGCCGTCCAGCGAGCACACCATGGTGTATACATAGGTGTTTTTCCCCTCCTGGACAAAACGGCGATATTCCAGCGCACCGGTGCTGTCTATGGCGCACACCTCCTGCACGGCATTCTTTTCCCCGCGAACGCTGTCGAGAAAGCTGCAGAACTCCTCCACATTGGTTAGATAGCCCGGACAGATTTCATTGGAATCAATGATATTAAGACCGTTTTCAATCAGCCGTGCCTCAATCTCGTTGATGCTCTGCTGGGATAGCGTTGCTCCATCCCAGCGGTTTTCCGGTGGCAGCTTTTCCGCTGAATCAAAAATATCCCGATAGAGGGACACAATCTCATTGCAGCGAACCAGCAGGTCTTCCTCTGAGCACCCCCGTAAAATGCCGGATTGATTTTCCTCACAGCCGGCAAGCAGCAGCACTGTTATCACGCAAAGCATCACTAGCAGACAAGCTCTTTTTCGTAGATTCATTCTCTCACGCTCCTGATACATTGTAGCACAAAAGCCCACTCGTGTCCATAAAAAGGAAAATCAGCCGGCATTACACCGGCTGATTTGCAATTTTACTTCTCCGGGCGCTTTCTGAACAGATAAGTATCCAGCTTTTCCTTCATGTTATCGGGCATCTCCCGCTTTACGGGGCACAGCTTGGCATTGGCCATGCGGCTCGTGAAGGCAATGAGAAAATCAATGTCCTCTGCCATCTGCTCTCCCTTCATGAGCTTCATGGTGTCATAGCTGTTATGAATGGTAGCGGTGTTGTTGGGCGCAATTCGCGCAAAGGAAACGGCAGGAACTCCCTTGTCGGCAAAGGGTGTGGAGTCGCTGGAATAAACATCCTGGGAGACTTTGATTTCATGCCCCATTTCCGCTGCAAAATACTCGATGTAGTTCACCAGCTTCTCCTCCGCAGTAGCGCAGGCAATGAATTTGCCCATGATGCAGCCAATCATATCCAGATTGATGTTCAATATGATTTTGGAAAGCTCCTCCTCATGGGCAGTGCAGTACGCCTTGGAGCCAAGAAGTCCCCGCTCCTCGCAGCCACACCAGATAAAGCGCAGACCATAGCGGTGGGGATTCTTTGCGAAATGCTCCGCAATGCCCAACAGCCCGATGGAACCGGACATATTATCATAAGCGCCCTGGGACAAGGGCGTGGAATCATAATGAGCCGTAAAGACAATATACTCATCCACCTCTCCCGGCATATCCAGCACCACATTCTGGGAGGTTCCCATATACTCCTTCTGTTTCAGGACAATTTTAGCGCTCTTAACCCCTTTTTCAATCAGGGAGACGGCATCCTTGACATTGATGTTGACACCAGGGATGATTTTGCCGTTGCTTACATAGCTGCGCAGCTCCCGGGCATCAATGTCCCGGTCGGCATAATTCACATGACCGTCATAGGTCACAAAGCCAACAGCACCGTTTTCCAGCAAATCCTGATAAATCCAATAGCCAAGGTAACCGTCAATCAAAACGATTTTCCCCTTGCACTGACGCAGCGACCAAGCGTCATTGGTACGCAAATAATAGAAGGGAGCTTCCACGGTACTACTTCCGGCGCACATATAACCCTTGCAGGGAATGCTGACACCATCGACCAGAAGCATAGCTTCCTCGATATCTCCCAGAGGGACATCAAATGGCTCAAGCGCTGCTTCCAGGTCAAACTGAGCCACCTGCTGCCGCAGATATTCCGCTGCTTTCTTTTCCTCCGGTCGTCCGCCCACACGGATGTAAGCCGTGTCGGAGAAAACTTTCATTATTTTTTCTGCATTCATCGGTATTCCTCCTTTTTGGTATCCCTATCATATCACATTTTTGCAGGAACACAACCCAAAAAGGCTGCCTTGCAGGCAGCCCTTTCGCTATTGATCTCTTAGAGTTCGCTGAGAACCTTACACAAGAATCTCCATACACGGCCGGTGGAGGCAATCTCCAGCTTTTCCCGGCTGGTGTGAATGTCATGCATCTGCGGTCCAATAGACACAGCATCCAGGCCGGGGAGTTTTTCGCTGAGTAGACCACATTCCAAACCCGCATGAATTGCCAGCACCTTCGGTTCTTCACCAAACATCTCGCTATAGGTCTTCACCATGGTATCCCGCAGGACAGAGTTCTTGCAGTACTCCCAAGCGGGATACTCGCCGCTCTGAGAATAGATTCCATCATAGAAATCGCTGAGCTTTTTCAGCTGCTCCAGCAGCTCCTCCTTCTTCTGATTGACGCTGCTGCGGACAGAGAAGGTGGTGGTAAACTTCTCACCCAATTTGGCAATTCCCAAATTCAGGCTGGTTTCCACCAAACCGGGCATATCCTCACTGTAGCTTTGCACCCCATTCGGCACAGCGCACAGCAGGGAAACCACCCGAGCGGTATCCTCGGTGGTCAGACTATTGCCGCCCAGTGCGTCCACATCATAGGCCTGGACAGATGCTTCCGGCTCGTCATACTGCTCCCGGATTTCTGCCTGGAGCTGTGTGGCAATCTCGTTGATTCGTTCCAGGCCGATGCCCATGGCAACCACATTTGCCTGACAGGCATAGGGAATGGCATTATCTTTGTTGCCGCCGGAGAAGGAAGTCAGACACAGGGGCATCAACTTGAGAATTCTGCTCATGAACTCGCCCATCACCTTGTTGGCATTGGCACGGTTCTTGTGAATCTCTGCGCCGGAATGACCGCCCCGCAAACCATCCACGCAGAGCCGGACGCAAGGACCATAAACCGCCTTGCGGTTGACATTCAGCGAGATCGTTGCGGTGGCACCGCCAGCACAGGCAACAGTGAAGATACCCTCATCCTCAGAATCCAGGTTAATCATTTTCCTACCCTTGAGCATGGACACATCAATGACATCTGCACCCAGCATTCCAACCTCCTCATCCACAGTGATAATAACCTCCAGAGGCGGATGGGGAATGGTTCTATCCGCAATCAATGCCATTGCATAGGCAACAGCAATGCCGTCATCGCCGCCCAGCGTTGTTCCCTTTGCAAACACGCAAAGGTTATCATGACACAAATCAAGCCCCTGCGTATCCATATCAATGGGGCAGCCCTCATCCTTCTCGCAGACCATATCCATATGCCCCTGAAGCACCACAGGCTCGTGATCCTCCAG
The DNA here is from genome assembly GCA_900549705.1 of uncultured Eubacteriales bacterium. GTDB lineage: Bacteria > Bacillota > Clostridia > Oscillospirales > Oscillospiraceae > Faecousia. Next base: position 6,609 of record URPI01000004.1, on the reverse strand, counting down.
GCCGCAGGTACCGTCGGCAAACAGGATGATGTTATTGCTCTCATCCTGGATATAACGAATTTGCTGCTTCTTTGCAAAATCCACCAAAAAATCGCTGATTGCCTTCGTATTGTGGGAACCGTGGGGAATTGCACACAGCGCCTCAAAATATTCAAATACAGCACCGGGCTCCAGCCCAGCCAGCTTCTTTTCTTCCATAAAAATGTACTCCTTTCAAATGGTGTACCTCTGCGTAACTCCTATTTTATTTACCATTTTATTATAACACCAGTTCCCGGAAAAGTCATCGGGCAAAATAGCAAAGACCGCAGGGCAAAACCCTGCGGCCATATGTTCAATTTATCCTGAATTACACCAAACTCAGAACCAGAGTCAGCACAACCCAAACAATGGCAATCCACTTGGTGGAAGTAGCCAAAACCTGGTCGAGACCGCCCTTCTTGTTCTTGCTGAGATAGGAGTCAGAGGAACCGGACAGAGCGCCGGACAGACCTGCTTCCTTACCGGACTGCATCAGCACAACAACAGTCAAAGCCAAGCTTGCCAGAGTCTCCAGAATAATCAGAAAAGTTCTCATATAACCAAACCTCCCTCCGCCCCATTCGCGGACAGCGAACATGATACGGTCTGCCGAAATCGGCAAACCACATTTGCAACATCCAGTATAACACAGCGCCGAAAAAAAAGCAAGCGTTTTTGCCGATTTCCCGAAAAAACTCTACTGGGGCAAAATAGTCAATTATTTCTGCACCCAGTTGCCCGTGGCCAGACAATTCAGATAGCTCTCGATAAAGGGGTCAAGTGCGCCATCCATCACAGCGTTGACATTGGAGGTCTCACAGCCGGTGCGGGTATCCTTCACCAAGGTATAGGGCATAAAGACGTAATTGCGAATCTGGCTGCCCCACTCAATCTTCTGCTGAACGCCCTTGATATCAGAAATCTTGTCCAGATGCTCCCGCTCTTTGATTTCCACCAGCTTACTGCGCAGCATCCGCAAGCAGGTTTCCTTGTTCTGGAACTGGCTGCGCTCCGTCTGACAGGACACCACGATGCCAGTTGCCTTGTGAATCAGGCGAACGGCAGAAGAAGTCTTGTTGATGTGCTGACCGCCGGCACCGGAGGAGCGGTAAACCTGCATTTCATAGTCCTCAGGGCGGATTTCCACATCCTGGCTCTCATCCTCAATGTCGGGGATTACCTCAATGGCAGAGAAGGAAGTCTGGCGGCGGGCATTGGCATCAAAGGGAGAGATACGCACCAACCGGTGGACACCATTCTCCCCTTTCAGGAAGCCATAGGCATTCTCGCCTTCAATCATAATATCGGCAGACTTGAGGCCCGCCTCATCGCCCTCCAGGTAATCCAGGATTTTATAAGTGAAGCCATGGCGCTCTGCCCAGCGGGTATACATCCGGTAGAGCATCTGGCACCAGTCCTGCGCCTCGGTTCCGCCTGCACCGGCATGGAAGCTCATCAGGGCGTTATTCTTATCATAGTGACCGGTGAGCAGCGTCTCCAACCGGCAGGTCTCCATTTCCTCGGTCAGCGTCTCGAAGCCGGTTTGCAGCTCCTCCAGCATGGAATCGTCATCTTCCTCCGCTGCCATTTCGCAGATGGTCATGAGGTCATCCCAATCGGTGAGCATTTTTTCATAGCGGGCAATCTTCGTTTCCGTCTGTCGTGTTTTGACAGCCACCTTCTGGCTCTTTTCAGGGTCATCCCAAAAGCCAGGAGCCTCTTGCATGGCATGCAGCCGCTCCAGCTCACTACGCATTCCCTCAATGTTCAGGGAATCGGCCAGACCGTCCAGCGCCGGGCGGCAGTCGTTGAGCTTCTGCTTATAGGTATCAAATGCGATATTCATTGCAATCTCTCACTTCATATTAGCATAGTTTTGCTTATTATAACCGACTTCTGTTTATCTGTAAAGACCCGAATTTTAATTTTTGTGGGAAATTTGCTTGTTTTATTGCTTTTCGTCCGCTTCCACATTTCCGATTGCAGGAATGGGCGCAATATGATACACTATAAAAAACCATCCAAGAACGGAGAATCTTTCCATGACAGAATTAGACATCATGAAGCACGCCAAAAGCTACCTGGACAGTCTCTCCCAAGGGATTGATCCCATTTCCGGTCAACCAGTCCCCAACGATTCGGTTCTTAATAACGTGCGGCTGGAGAAATGCTTTCGCTATGTATCCGGCGTTTTAGAGCAGGTTATCGCCAACGGTGGAAAGGTCGTCAGCGGTGCCCCTGTTCCCTTCTACATCACCCCTGAAGAATTGCAGCGCATCTCTCCTGCGCAGGAGCCGCTGCGGATTTCCCAACTGGCAAAGCTCATCACCGATGCCGTCGATGATCCCCAGCGGATTCCCCTGCGTGCCACCGTGATGACCGATTGGCTGCTGGAAAAGGGCTTTATCGAGAAGCGGGAGCGCCCCGACGGAAAATTCCAGCGGCTCCCCACGCCCATGGGAGAATCCATCGGAATAAGCGTCCACACCGTTCAGGGGCAGTACGGAAGCTATGAAAGCGTGGATTACGCTCCCGCCGCTCAGCGCTTTCTGCTGGATCATCTTCTGGACATTCTGCAAAGCAGATAAGCAATCAGCGCTGGCTCTCGCCCCCATCCTCCTCGCCGAAAATCAGGTCGTCAATATCTTGCTCCGATACTGCGGTGCCGTTCATTCTATCGCCTCCAAAAATTCACATTGGAAATTATATGCTGACACCGGCGTTTCTGTTCCTTCGGACTTGCTTTTTCTCTTTGTCTGCTTTATACTGAAGGTACGTAGAATTGACTGCTGCTTCTATTAAACATTTTAGCAGTCTATTCAGCACTTGACTTTATCCAACGGAAATGGTATAGTTAAGCGGCATGGAGAGATGTCCGAGCGGTTTAAGGAGCCAGTCTTGAAAACTGGTGATACGGCAACGTACCGTGGGTTCGAATCCCACTCTCTCCGCCAGTATGCGCCGCAATTTACATTGCGGCGCACTTTTTTATGGTGGTTATATGTGTTTTCAGTATTTGTGCAGACGATTGTTCCACCGGGCAGAATGGCAGCAAGCGCTGAAATGTGAGCAAGGGCGTATGGGCTTGTATGCGCTAAACCATCTAACCGCACAGCGGATTTACAGAGAGCATCAAAATGTCATCCGCATCACCGAAAAAATCAAGGCAGGCAGCAGCGCCGCACAGACACCCATGCTGTTGTCGCAGCTTCAAATGTGTACCAGTCAGCTCACTCCCCTATCCCCCTTTGCAAGCCCATCCCAGCGACTGAAAATTGAGGATGCTGTCCGCACGGCAGACTATGCTCGCTCCCTTCTCCCAGTGCCAAAGGAAGAAACCCCTACGCAGATGACCTACTACAGCGTGTATATTCCCACGCTGCAAGGTGCGTTTTATTATCTGGGCAGCCAGGTCTATGCAGTAGGAGACATTGTTTCCATCCCCTTCGGGCAGGAAAATAATATCATTTTTGGAATTGTGAAAGGGATTGTGTGTGATGAATACTGGAAGCTGCCCATCCCGCTCTGGAAAATGAAATACATCGAAGGAAAAGCCCCGCAAGCTGTGGCGGACGAATACAGATGTCAAAATGCGCAATGACAACTTTTCCGCATTGGCGGCAAAACCGCAATTGGGAGGACAGAATCATGGACTTATCAATTCGCAAAAAAGCAGCCATCCGCACCAAGCGCCTTACCCTAAAGCCCTATGCCCAGGAGGACGTCCACGCCCTTGCAAAGCTCCTGCAAAACAAAGAAATCACCAAGACCTTTATGGTGCCGGATTTTGAAACGAAAGCACAGGTTGCGGTGCTGGTGCAAAAGCTAATCTCCTTCAGCAGTCTCGCCGACACCCGGCATCTGGAATACGGCATTTACCTCGGCAATACGCTGATTGGATTTATCAACGACTGCGGCATTGACGGAGATTCCATCGAGATTGGCTATGTGATTCATCCGAATCATCAGGGCAAGGGCTATGCCACCGAGGCGGTTAAAGCGGTGCTTCACGAGCTGAAAAAAATGGGCTTCCACAAGGTAACAGCAGGCTACTTCCAGGAAAACATCGCCAGTCGCCAGGTTATGCTCCACTGCGGAATGGAACCCGTCGACTATACCGACACCGAGGAATACCGGGGGCAGATTCATACCTGCCACTACTGCGAAATCAAGCTATAAAATTCACCCACTGCCAAAACTGATATGTACCCAGTTTTCTGGACACCGTTATTTTAATTGAACAATAGGTTTCACATCATGGATGCTTCCCTGAATTTAGAGGGAGGCATCCATTTTGTTTTCACTTAGATTCTGCTGTTGCTGCGTAACCAATAAAGCAGCAGTAAACCTGTTTGTCGGAAAGAAAGGGATTCCTTATACAGCAAAAGAAGACATCTGCTGCCAACTGCCAGCGAACCGCTAGTATATCTGCATTTTTTGAAATCCTGTCATTACGCTCTTTTTTATATACCCTGTGTCGCATAAGACGATTGCTCCCATCGGTTCGCAAACCGGGTGCTTCTTATTGCGTATATTACACGCCTCGGTTTTCCTTCCGGGTATAGTCCGGGAGCAGCTGGGGGGATAGCGTTTCACTGTCCGGGGCAGCCTCTGCATGGATGGTATGGTAGGTGTTCAGGTGCTCCAGCGTCAACACACCCACCTTGACGGTTTTGGCTTTCTCCGATGCCTCTTTTCCTGCATTGCGGCCAAAGACGATGATGTCCAGGAGGCTGTTGCCCATCAGGCGATTACGGCCATGAATACCGCCAACCACCTCACCCGCAGCGTACAGGTTTTTAATATCCGTTTGCCCGTTGGCAGAAATCTTCAAGCCGCCGTTTTGATAATGCAGGGTGGGATAAACCAGGATGGGCTCTTTACGGATATCAATTCCGTGTTTGGCAAACATCCGCATCATGGCAGGAATCCGCTTTTCAATCGTACCGGCTCCATGCTTGGCCTCAATCATTGGCGTATCCAGCCAAACGGCATAGCCCTCCGGCGTTTTCACTCCGTTACCTCGCTGGGTGCATTCCCGGATAATGGAGGCCGCGGAAACATCCCGGGTTTCCAGCGGATTCATGAAGGCTTCTCCGTTGGCATTGACAAGCATGGCTCCAATGGAGCGAACCTTTTCCGTCACCAAGGCTCCGTAAATCTGCGCAGGGAAAGCTGCGCCAGTGGGATGATACTGCAGCGTGTCCGGGTACAGCAGACGGGCACCGGCGCGATACGCCAAAATCAGGCCATCCGCCGTGGCGCCATAGTGATTGGAGGTAGGGAATCCCTGGTAGTGCAGGCGTCCCGCGCCGCCGGTCGCCAAGATAACCGTCTTTGCCTTGGCAACCATCAGCTCCTTGGTTTCCATGTTCATAAGGACTGCACCGGCGCAGCAGCCGCTATCGTCCTTGATAAGCTCAATAGCCGCGGTATAGTCCAGAATCTGAACATTCCTGTTAAGCACCTCATCCCGCAGGGTGCGCATAATTTCCGCGCCGGAGTAGTCCTTTGCCGCGTGCATCCGCTTCCGGGATGTGCCACCGCCGTGAGTTGTAATCATAGTGCCATCAGGAGCCTTGTCAAACTCCACCCCTAAACTGCTGAGCCACTGAATAGCCTCCGGTGCTTCGGTTACAAGCTTATACAACAAATCCTTTTGCGCTGCAAAATGACCGCCGCCGTAGGCATCCAAAAAATGCTGCGCGGGAGAATCGTTTGCTTTATCCGCCGCCTGTATGCCTCCCTCAGCCATCATGGTATTGGCATCGCCCACCCGGAGTTTGGTGACAACCATCACCTTGGCTCCGTTTTCATCTGCTTCAATGGCAGCGGAGCATCCCGCGCCGCCACCGCCGATGATGAGCACATCCGTCTCGTAATCCGGGCATTCCAGATTCACCGTGAAGCCCTCCAGCCGGGGTTTGCCCTCCAGCAGGGCTGCCAGCTCTTTGGGAACCTTTTCCCCCCTATTGGGACCCATCCGCAACGCCACAAACTGGTCTTCCCGGTAGTCGGGGTGGAAGGTCTTTAGCAAAATGTCCTTTTCCTCTGCGGTCATTCGCCGGGGATCCAGCTTCATATTCGCTTCCCGTGCAGCCTCCACCTTGCGGATGGATGCGATCATATTTGCATCCTGATACATTGCGGTTCCCTCCTCACTTTTCAATGTCGCGATTGTTATAAAGCTCCTGGATCTCTGCAAGGGGCTTTCCCATCAGGTCTTCAATGAGCTTTTCGTATTTTCCGTCCTGAATCTCCTGCACCCGGACATCCAGGTGCTCACAGTGGGGTGCCAGATACCTGCCGTTCAGACGGCGAGCCAGCATAGCAACCTGGGGATGGGAAATTCCAGCGGGGCAGCGGGAGGAGCAAACACCGCACATCACGCAGTCAAAGGATGCCTCTGCACATTTTTCGTACTCTCCGCGCTGGGCGTAGGCAATGTACTGCATCACATTCAGCCCCTGGGTGCAAGCCTTGGTGCAGGCGTTGCAGCCCACGCAGGAATAGATTTCGGGGTACAACTGCATCATGATTTGCTGGGTGGGCTTGATTTCCTCAATATTGTAAACCTCTTTCACCAGC
>URPI01000003.1 GCA_900549705.1 uncultured Eubacteriales bacterium | reverse complement strand
CCTGCCCTCCCCGCCCCCACGGAACCGGAAACCCAGCCTGTTCCCGCTCAGACGCTGCCCACTCGTCCCGCCGTCGCAGAGCCTTCCGCAGCAGCACCCGATGTGACTGCTCCTTCCATTCCGGCCTATCAGGACGACAATAATCAGCAGCAGCTGTTTTATGTGATCATTGGCTCTGCCGCCGCGATGGTTCTGATTATGGTGGCTATGGTGATTGTGGCAACCCGACGCACCGTTACCCAAAAGAGAATTTATGCCTACGAAAACGACCTGCCGGTGGAAATTCACGACATTCCAGAGGACCCCAAGGAGGAGGCAGCGCTGGAGGAGCGAATCAGCGAGGTGCAGAAGCTTCCGCCCCGGCGGAGAGCAGCTCCCTCTCCCATTCCGCCGGTAATGCCCAAGCAGGAGCCGAAGCAGGCAGAAAAGCCCCAGCCAAAGCAGGAGGAGAAGCCTCTGCCGAAGCAAAAAGAACAGCCGAAAGCGGAGCCGGCACCCGCACCCGAGAAAAAGTCAAAGCGCCGGAGCGAACCGGTGCAGCCTGTCCAGCCCACAGATGAAGCCTTTATCATCCCCAGCTGCACGGTACTGCTAACCCCTGAGGGAGACCCGGATAATACGGTGGAGGTATCAATTCCCGTAAACGGAAGCCGCACCTTTGGCCGGAATCAAAAGGCGGCAGTGGTGCTCAATGCCGCAGACAACGCCCTGTCCGGCCTGCACTTTGAGCTGCAATGGGATGGCCGGGTTCTGTATCTGGCCGATCGCAATTCCACCAACGGCACTGCCCTGAACGGTTCTCCCCAGCGTCCCGGCCATTGGGCGCGGGTGGAATCCGGCGCAGTCATTCAGGCCGGTTCCGGGCGGTATCGTGTTGCCATCGTAAAAACGTAATAAAATGCTTCTTTTCCCCGGGAATCCCAAGTAGGATTCCCGGGGAAGTTTTTACCCGGAAAGCTGACGGGTTTCTCCCCGCGTCATTGCGACTGCATCCTCTGTCCCCCGGTGATACAATTTTGAAGACGTTCCGGGAAACCGGAATCAAACTGCACAAAGGAAGGGCTGGGCGGCTATGCTGAATTCTGTGGAGGCAATGCTGGAGCAAAACGCGCGTTGGAGAGAACACCCGGGGCTGCGGGGGGCAGCCTGCTTCGGCGGCGGGTTGGTGCTGTCGGCGCTGCAAATCGGGGGGCAGATGCAGCCCGCAGTTATGGGGCTGATTATGGCCACCCGGGGCTGGGAATGCTGCGCTTCCGCCGTGGGAAGCGGGCTTGGATACCTGCTGTTCTGGGGCAGGAGCTGTGGGGCGGGACTCTTTTGGGTTGTTGGAGCCTTTTTGCTGACGCTGTTGAAGCCGGGCAAATACTATCTGGTGGTTGGCGGCATGGCGCTGGCCGCAGTGGCAGGAATTATTCAGCAGGACAACCTGTTGATTCCTATGACTGTGGCCGGGCTCAGCACGGCGGTTGGCTGCTGGGAGAACCGGAGCAGACGGGATCTGGCGCTGGGGGCGGGCACAATGGCAGTGGCCTGCCGCAGTCCCTGCCTGGGGGTGCTGCTGGGCGGCTTTGGGGCAGCTTCCATGAGTATGCCCGCCGCGCTGGCCATCACAGTGGGAGCGGACATGGGAAGCGGCTGGTATCATGTCACCATCGCCGCCGCCATTTCCTATTATTTCCGAAAAATCTGCAAAAGCCGGGACTATTCCAGGAGCATTTCGCTGATATTTGCGGTGGCAGCCGTCATGGTGCTGGGCGGTGACCGCCAATGGATTTATGCGGCACTCACGGCGCTGGGCGGCCTTTTGGGCGCGCTGCTGCCACTGCCTGTTCCCAAACGGGGGCGGGTTGGCCGCGCCCAGGTGCAGTTGGAGGGAACGGCGCGCATGATGACGGGATTGCAGCGGCAGCTGCTGGAGTGGGTTTCTCCTCCGGTGGATGTGGCCGGACTGGCGGAGGAGCTGAAGCAGGTTCTGTGTCAGTGCTGCCCCCATCGGGTGGGCTGCGTGGAGCAGGCGGCTTTAACCGAAAAAATACTGACGGAACAGCTGCCCTTTGCGTGCCGGAACAAGGCCGCCGGAGAAGAAATCGACCGCTATCGGCAGCTGCTGCGGCGGATGCAGGCCATCCGCACCAAGGAGGAGGGTTACCGCATGGCGTTGGTGCAGCAATACGGCTTTCTGTCCGATGCCATGCGGGAGCTATCCGACCGTCTGCCCCTGGGGCAGCGGAAGGGGGCGCGCTACCGGGTTTTGGTATCCGCCCGCTCCTGTAGCCGGGAGCACGCGGACGGTGACCGGGTGGCTGCCTTCCCCGGCGTTGGGGGAAAATACTATGTACTGCTGTGTGACGGCATGGGCACCGGCCAGGATGCCGCTGCCGAGAGCCGTGAAATGGTGGCGCTGATTACCCAAATGCTGCAATCCGGCCTGTCCCCCGGAGCGGCACTGGGCAGCGTCAACAGCCAGCTGGCGCTGACTGACCGGGGCGGCGCGGTGACGGTGGATTTGTGCGAGCTGCACCCGGATTGCGGCAGGGTTTGGCTATACAAATGGGGGGCGCAGCCCAGCATTCTGCTGCGGCGGAAGCGCAGTGCCGCCGTTGGAATTGCCGGGCCGCCCCCCGGACTGGGGGTAACCGCCGGGCGGGAATCCGTCAGCCGCATTCATATGCAGCCGGGGGACACCCTGCTGCTGCTCAGTGACGGCGTGAGCCAAAAGGACGCGCCCAAATGGGCAAAATTTTCCTCCACCACGCCGCCCGGTGCGCTGGCCTCCACCATCCTGAAAACGGATGCCGCCACCCCGGACGATGCCACCGTGGTGGTCGTCCGCATGGAGCGGAAGGCCAAACCGTCGTAAGAGAATGCAAAACGCCCGCGGCCAATTTGGCCGCGGGCAAAATAATCAATAAATCAGGCTTCCAGGTTGATGCCGGTCTCCTTGGAGAAGACGTGGCAGACGTGGCCGGCAAAGTTGAACTTCACGTTGGCACCGGTGTTCAGCGCGGCAACCTCGGCAGCGGTCATGTTCATGGTGGACACAACCAGCACCACGTCACGACCCATGGCGGTAACGTGCAGGTGCACAGAGGAGCCCATCATTTCGGACACATCGACGGTAGCGGGGATGCCTTCCTTGCCCAGTTCGATATGCTCGGGACGAACGCCCAGAACAATCTTCTGAGGAGCAACGTTGTTCTTTGCCAGAGCCTTCTGCTTCTCGTCGGACAGCTCCACCTTCATGTTCTCCAGCTTGACGGCGTACTTGCCGTTTTCCTTGACCAGCTCGGCGTTCTCGAACAGGTTCATCTGAGGAGTACCAATGAAGGTAGCAACGAACAGGTTGTAGGGATGGTTGAACACTTCCTGAGGCGTGCCAATCTGCTGAATGAAGCCATCCTTCATAATGACAATCCGGTCGCCCAAAGTCATAGCTTCGGTCTGGTCGTGGGTAACGTAAATGAAGGTGGTGTTGATGCGCTGACGCAGCTTAATCAGCTCGGCACGCATCTGGTTACGCAGCTTTGCGTCCAGGTTACTCAGAGGCTCGTCCATCAGCATAACCTGGGGGTTACGAACGATGGCACGACCAATGGCAACACGCTGACGCTGACCACCGGACAGAGCCTTGGGCTTACGGCCCAGGTACTGGGTGATGTCCAGAATCTCGGCGGCTTCCTTCACCTTGCGGTCGATTTCGTCCTTGGGGGCATGGCGAAGCTTCAGAGCAAAAGCCATGTTATCATAAACAGTCATGTGGGGGTACAGAGCGTAGTTCTGGAAGACCATGGCGATATCACGGTCCTTGGGGGGAACATCATTCACTAGACGGTCGCCGATGTACAGCTCGCCGCCGGAAATGTCTTCCAGGCCGGCAATCATACGCAATGTGGTGGACTTACCACAGCCGGAAGGACCAACCAGAACGATGAATTCCTTGTCGGCAATGCTCAGGTTGAACTCCTGAACGGCAACAACGCCTTCATCGGTAATCTGAAGATTGGTCTTCTTCTTTGCGGGCTCCTCGCCCTTCTTGCGCTTCTTGGCTGCCTTGGCATCATCGCCATTGAAGGGGTAGACTTTCTTGATGTTCTTCAGGGTTAAGCTTGCCATGTTTTTTGACTCCGTACACACTGAATCCTCAAGATGTGTACTCGCATTCCGCCAGGTAAAATAGCGGAAGCATTACGACAGGTCTCCACACTGCCGCACCGTGAGCCGAACGGGGTTTCCTCCTTTAATAATAGCGCAGTATGCCTATTTTTGTGGAGTAGGCATACTCCACCGGGATGTAAAAATGATACCATAATTCCACTGATTCTGCAATCGTGGATAATTACATTTTTACAGGAAAGGAATTGTGTAATCTGACAAGAGTCAAGGGCTTCTTGCCATTCTCCTTGTGGGTTATAGCATATCAAAAAGGAGCTTCACCGAGAAAACCCGGTGGGCTTCCTCCCCGGCACCGGTGATGGCATCGGCCTGGAGGGTTCCGTCATCCAGCATATCCCAGCTGAGGGTCAGTTCCTGCCCTTCCTTGGCCTCTGCCAGATAGCACACGGTGAAATCTGTTACCGTGTGATGCTGGTGGAAGGCGCTGGGCAGCAAATCCGCCACCCAATCCATGCAGCGGGTGTTGTTCATGTGGCCATTGCGGTCAAGGTCGCTGAAGCGCACCGTGCGGGTTCTGGTCGTGCCCATGGGGCGCAGAATCAGGCCGGTGGGCGCAGGCAGCTCCCTGCCCCGGTGGGTTCCCACCACCATGATGCCGCTCTTGCCGGGGGTAATCATCCGCCGGGTGTTGACATCCATCAGCACCCACAGGGACATACAGCGGAACAGCTCACTCCCTTGGCTGTCATAGGCAATGACGCTGCGGGGAAATGCCGCATGGGTGGCTGGCAGCGGCCAGGTTTCCACCCGGATGGTCTCCCCCTTCTCCGGCAGACGGGTAATCTGCACCCGATGGCGGTTTACCGCCCAAAACAGATTCCGGCTATACAGGGTATCAAAGCCGACATTCATCAGCTCGCTGTGCCGACCGCTCATCTCCTGGGCGATGTAGAGAATCATGGAGGGCTTCAGCTTGCCGAAGCGATCCACGTGTACATCCTCAATGGTAAAATTCTGCGTGTAAATTGGTTCCATAATGATTCCTCACTTCGAGATGAATTAACAAGTCTATGCGTCGCGAAGCGCCCTCGGTGTCCCTGAAAGGGTGGCAGGGGCGTTTCGCGCCATGGTTAAACTCTTAAATTGCAGGTGCTTTCATCAATAATCGTCCCGAAAATTGTAAATTTTCCGACTCGGTTAAGATGCCTGTGCCGCCTTTCCCAGCTCAGCCAGGGTCAGCGTGGCCTGCAAGGTGTAACCGGAACGGTAGATAACGATGTCCATCTGGTCACCGGCAGCGTAGTGATACAGCGCAGTGTCCAGCTCATTTTGGGTGCGGATGTTGGTTCCGTCAATGCTGAGAAGGATGTCCCCGGGGACAATCCCCACATCAGCGGCGCTGCTGCCCTCGGCAACGGCGGTGACATACAGCCCGGCGGGCAGGCGGTAATAGCGCTGATAAAAGACGCTCAGGCGCTCACCGGTGATTCCTAAAAACGGTCTGCCGGACACATAGCCCTGGTCGAGAATCTGGGATACAATGTCCTTTACCACCGCACTGGGGATGGCGAAGCCCAGCCCCTCCACCCCGGCGCTGTCGGTAAAGGCACCGATTTTGATGGTGTTGATGCCGATGACCTGCCCGCAGCTGTTAATCAGCGGGCCGCCGGAATTGCCGGAGTTCAGGGCGGCATTGGTCTGAATCAGGTTCATGGTGCGCCCGTTCACATTGACATTCCGGTTGATGGCGGAAACAATGCCGTTGGTCATGGTACCCCGGAACTCCACGCCCAGGGGGTCGCCGATTGCCACCACACCGTCCCCCACATACACGTCGTCAGAGTCGCCGAATTCCGCCGGGGTCAAATCCGTGGCATTCACTTGCAGCACGGCCAGGTCGCTGGTGGGGTCGCTGCCCACCAGCCGCGCAGGCTGGCTGCGCTCGTCTGCCAGAAGAACGGTGTAGGATTCTCCATTTTCAATCACATGATAATTGGTGACCACATAGCCGTCCTCTGAAAAAATCACACCGCTGCCGCTGGAATTGCCGCTGCGGGATTCCGAAGTGATGGACACCACACTGGGACTGCATTTGATATAAATTTCCCGCAGCGTCAGCGTGTCCTCCTGCTCTGCCAGCGCCGGGAAGCCGATGCTCTCATTGGCGGTCTGCTCCACATCAATGGGCACAAACTCAGAGTCAACCACCGACTCTGCGGTGCTGTAGCAGATGGTTGGCTCTGCCTTCTGCTGGTTCAGCTGCTGGAACAGCCGCAGATTAGACACGCCCAGCAGGGTACTCAGCCCAATGAGGATAATCACCGCAATCAGCAGCAGGGCAATAAATGTCCGGTGGCTTTTGGGCGGCGTGGTATAGCCGGTGTTGTATTCCCCGTCATCCCAGGGAGCAGGTTCTTCACGATAGCGCATAATGATGTTCCTCACTTTAGTTCACCAGGGGCATGGTGAAGGTAAATTCCGTTTTGCCGTCCCGGCTGGTCACGCTGATGTCCTCGCCGTGGCTGCACACAATGGTCTTGACGATATACAGTCCCAGACCCCAGCCATCCCGGTTCTGGGAGCGGGATTTATCCAGCTTGTGGAATCGGTCGAACACCAGCGGCAGCTCCTCCGGCGGGATGGTATCGCCGGAATTGGAAACGCTGACATATATTTTATCCCGCCCCTCCTTGATGGTCAGACCCAAATCGCCGCCATCAGGGCAGAATTTTACGGCGTTGTCCACAAGGTTATACACAACCTGTGTAATAGAGTCTTCGTTTGCAAAGGTATACACCGGGTGCTCCGGCATATCCACGTTGACATTGATGTGCTTGTTGTTTATCTTCTGCTCAAAATTCACCAGCACCAGTCCGGCGCACTCCTCCATGTCGAAGTTTACCTTCTTTTCATCGGGAATCTGCTGGTCTTGCAGCTGACTGATGTCCAGCATACTGCGCACCAATCGGCTGAGCCGCTTTGTTTCGTCGGAGACGATTTGCAGATAATGCCGCTCTTTATCCGGCGGAATGGTGCCATCCAGGATGCCGTCCACATAGCCGGAGATGGTGGTCATGGGGGTTTTCAGCTCGTGGGACACGTTGGCAACAAATTCCTGCCGCTGATACTCACTTTTTTGCAGGCTGGAGGCCATGTTGTTAAAGGCAATGGCCAGGTCGCGGGTCTCCTCGCTGTAGGAATCCTCCACCCGCACCCGGGCATCCAGATTGCCGTGCCCGAAGTCGTTGGCAGCCTTCGCCATCTCACACAGGGGGCGGCTGGATGTACCGGCCTGCGCCAGCACAGCAACGGTGGCAATCAGAATCACCACCAGAGCGGTGTTGAGATAGTAGGTGGTCAGCTTTTTCATCACCGCATTGGTGGAGGCGGTGGGGGACGACACAATGGCAATGCCATAGGTGGCATTGTCATAGGTGATGGGACGGGCTACCAGGTAGCGAACGTCATCGTACAGCCCCCGGATGATGCCGGTGGCTTTGTCGCCCCCGTCTTTAATAACCTTTTGAATGTAGTCGCTGTTGACGGTGCGGTTGAGATGCTTGCAGTGGAAAGGAGAATCGGAGCACAAGGTCACCCGCCCCTGGGGATTACACACGATGATATCCGACTCGGAAAGGCTGGTGGCCACATTCAGATTCAGATATAAATTCGGATCCGGCTCATCCTCCCCCGCCGCGTAAGAGGCGGCCAGGTGGGAGATGGATTCCGCGTCCCGTTCCAGCCGGGAAAAGGTCGTGTCGGTGAGGTAATCCTTGACCAGCTGCTGATAGGACACACCCACCATGACCAAGGATACCAGAAGAATCAATGCGCCGGTATAAAAACTCCGGCTGAAGGAGGATTTCAAGTCAAACCACCTCATCTTTTTCTGTATCGTAACCGAAAAAAATGAATATGGAATTAACAAAACGAGATTTTGATGTTTCGATTTTGAAAAAATTCGGATTTTGTGGGCACTTCCCTCCCCTGCCGCAAAAAAATTCCAGCCCCCAGAAAGGGACTGGAATCAAGTGCTGGTTTTTTGCACTGGCGCTTCGCGCCACTAATCTTCATCTTTCTTTTTCTTGCGTTTTGCCAGCCACACGGAGATAGCAACCAGCGGCAGGACAAAGCCAACCGCCAGAATGACAATGGCGATGGTTTCTTGCTGCTGCCGCAGGGCGAACAGCGATTGCTGGCCGAAGGGCACCAGCGCACCAAAAATGGCGCCCAATTCCCCGGAATAATGGCGGAAGCTCAGCACGGAGTCCAGGGGCAGCAAAGAGCCAGGCAGGTTGATGTTTTTCAGCAGCAGCAGGAGGGCGGCCAGCAGCACACCTTCCAGCGCGATGCCAGACAGGAGCGCCTTGCGGTGCCCATCGGCACCCGCCAGAAAGCAGCAGAAAATGCCTAAAACCACCGTCTCCCATAGGATGACCGCCAGCGCCGCCAGCCGGGGCAGCATTGTTAAGAATGCCTCCACATCCACCAGGCTATAAACCTTGAGGCCGTTTATCTCCGATTTGGTTTTCCACAGGACGTTGTTCTCCATAAAGGGGTCGGGGCCATCCGGGACGGACAAAAGCCGGGCGTTATTGGATTCTGCCAAAACCTCTGCCCCCGCCCATACGTCTCTATAGGGGTGTAAGGTGTGCTCGGAAAGCAGCAAATAGGTGTCTTCCCGTGTGCTTTCCGTCACAATCCGCACCTTTTCCCCCGGCTGGGGATAGCGAACCGCACTCTTGATGACGGACATATCCCGCGTTGCGTTGACATTGACGCTCCCCGTATCCGGCGTGAAGTCGACGCTATAGGAATTGGGATTCAGCAGCGTCACCCGCAGACCGTTCTGCCAGCCAGTTCCCTCCGACACTTCAAAAACCTCGGCAGAAAGCTCTTTGTAAAAAACGGCGGTGAGGGCGACAGCAAAATAGCCGCTGGATTTGGCAGTCAACTGGTACGGGCGCACCGTCACCTGATTCTGGGTCTGCGCGTCTATCTTTTCGGCAAGAATCAGGCACACCGCCAGCAGGTACAGCACCAGGGCGGCAATGCTAAGAAGTCTGCGTTTCTCTTTCATTTGTCTCCTCCCAGGGCGATGCCCTCCACTAGCTCCCGGTGGAACAGGGTAAACAGGAGCAGCGGCGGAATCATCACCAGCACGCAGCAGGCCAGCTGCACCCCCAGGCTCCCGGTTTGCACCGTGGCCAGGGCAACAGAAATGGGATAGCTGGTGAAATGGTCCAGCAGCACCAGGGGCTGTTCCACCATGTTCCATCCGTCCAGGAAGGACAGCAGCAGCGTGCAGGCAATGCCGCCCTTGCCCATGGGGACTGCAATTTTAATCAGCGCCCCCAAATCGTTGCAGCCATCCACCTTGCCCGCATCCAGCACCTCCTGGGGAACGGCGCGGAAGGTCTGGGTCATGAGGAAGGTGCCCAGGGGCACAAAAATGGCGGGCAGCGCCAGGGAAAGATAGGTATTGCGCAGCCCCGCCGCATCCAGCACCATATAGTTGGGCACCAGCGTCACCTGTAGGGGCATAATCATCAGTGCCATCAGCAGGAAAAACATGATGTTCTTTCCGGGGAAGCGGTACTTGGCAAAGCCGAACCCGGCCAGTACCGAAAAAACCGTCTGCCCCACCGCAATGCAGCCCGCCAGCGCCAAGCTCCGGAAGAACCGCCGCAAATACAGGGGATTCCCCAGGAAAACGGAATAATAGTTCAGCAGCGTAAAGCTGCCGTTCTCGGCAAGAAGGGCGCGAATCAGGATATAGCCAAAGGGCACCACGCACACAATCAGCAGCAGCGCGGCCAGCGCCCCCAGGGCAATTTTTTGCTTCATCCCAGCATCTCCTCCTTTTTCAGCACCCACCGGTACAGCAGGGCAAACACCGCCGACATAACCACAAACAGCACAATGGAGGCCGATGCCAGCTTGGGATAGTTCAGGTTCTGGAAGGTGTTGTTGATGAAGTGCTGGAGCATATAGATACTGTCGTTGGGGTGGTTGCCCCCCAGCAGGAACACCTCCCGGAAGCACTTGAACGCATTGATGAGGGAGAACACCGCCGTGAAATACACGCTGTACCACATCTGGGGCACGGTGATATAGCGAAGCTGCATCCAGGCATTGGCCCCGTCCAGCTCGGCGGCATCATACTGGGATTCACCAATGGTGGCAAGACCGGACAGCAGCAGAATCACGCCGTAGCCCGTGCTTTTCCACAAAAACAGCAGCACCACCACCCAGAATGCCAAATCGGAGTGGAACCAATCCGCCGCCGGAAGCCCAAGGGCCTGGGCCAGTTCTGCCAGCCCGCCCGCCGGGGAAAAGACGGCATCCACCAAAACAACCGACCCCACCAGCGGCATGATATAGGGCATCAGCAGCACCGAGCGGATGGCCCGGAACTGGAAGGCATACTTCTTGACAACCAGGGCAATGGAATAGGCCACCACCAGCAGCAGCGGAATGCCCACCAGCAGGAATTTTGCGGTGTTGGCAAAGGCCAGGCGGAACAGCCCATTGTGCAGCAGCCGGCGGATGTTTTCCAGCCCCACCCATCTGAGGTTGCTGGCAATGCCCTGGGTTGCGCTGTTGGCCACCACCATGGCAAAGGGGACGGCATACAGCGCAAGGAAGCCCAGCATCATGGGCAGAACCAAAAGAAATCCGGTGACGGATTTGCGGGCAGTCAGCTTCATGTTCATCCCTCCGTTATCTGCCAGCGCAGTTCCCGCAGGAATTGGGCGGCCTGGGCTTCCAAGTCTGCGTCCCCAGCTTCCCCGTCCCGCAGCTGCCGCAGCAAGGTGGCAATCTCCTGCTCCACGGTGTTGCCAAAGGAAACGCGGTCAATTTTGGCATCCAGAATGGGAATATCATCGTCCGTGAGTTCTACAAGCCGAAGCTTCTTAGAACGGATGTCATCCCCATCCATAATGCTTTGGCTCTTGTATATGGAATTTCGGACATAGCCCCACCAGCCCTCCAGCCAGCCGTGATTTCGCACTGGCCAGCCATTGGCGATGGGGTGGTACTGCATAAGAAGCTTCTTGTTCACCACGTTGCGCTGCAACGTGCGGTTTTGCTCCCACTGATTTTCTTCCAGCAGGAAGCGGCGGAGCAGGTCATAGCCCAGCTCCGGGTTCCGGCAGCCCGCCCCCAGTGCGCCGTAATAGGTGACATCGGCAGTGAGTTTTCCATTGTCATCGGTCAGGGGAATCATCAAAAGCTCCTTCTCCTCGGCCTGCATGATAGTTGCGGCGATGGGTGCCTGGGACATGGTTCCCACAATAATGGAAACATCACGTGGAAAAATCTCCCATTCGATTCTTTCTGCATTGTTCACTGCGGCCGGATTGGCGAGGTCTGAAGGAGATATTTTCAGTGTTCCGTGATGTATCCAGCGAAATAAACTCGGCCCATAATATTCATCATGGTGCCCGTCAGAAAGGGTCAGCAGAGCGCTGTATCGCGTCAGGAAGGAAAGTAAGTCTTCCTCCGTCAGGGTTACGGTGTCATGTTCGTAATCCAGGGCGGCGGGCAGCAGGGTGAGCACACTGCCCAGCTGGCAGAAATCCGGCTTTGCGCCGTTTGCAAACACGGGGCTGCCCAGCGCCAATGCAGCATCCGCGAGATTGCCCCAGGAGCCATCCAGTTCCAGCCCCAGGGATTGCAGCCCCTCCGCATCGGCGTACAGCACCGGGAAATCATAGCGCAGGGGCAGCAAATACCGCCCGCCGTCCAACGTACCAGCTGCCATTACATCCTGCTGCAACTGCTCAGTTTTCAATTCCGTATCGCTGTCATAAAACCCGCCGATGTCTAAAAAAACGCCCCGGCGTATCACTTGGCTGGGGGCGAGGAACAGCGGCTCTACTTGGGTAGGAAGCGTCCAAGCTTCCTGCGCCGCCCAATATTTTGTTGCATAACGATATGTATTGCAGGAAGGAAGCAGATAAACATCCGGCCCATCCCCCGCCATGATTTTGGTGCGCAGCTGCTTCAGCACAATTTCCCGCTGGCTGCTGTCTGTGGGCAGGATGTCCAAAGTTACCGTAACGTCGGGATGGTCGGCCTGAAATGCTTTGATTACCTGGCGCACCTGCTGGTTCATCCCGTCCTCATCCGTTTCTTCCGTCACCACCCATATGGAGGCTGCGGCATCCGAATTGCTGCTGCAAGCGGAAAAGGACAGAACTGCCGCCACCAGCAGCAGGAGCAGCAGCAAAGGACGGAGATATTTGCACCGTATCATCATCACTTCACCACATCCTTTATGAGATATTTCCCGATAATACACTGTCACCCTATTCCAAAAGGCCAACGGAAAAATGATTGGGGCAACCGCTTCCGTTGGCCTTCCTGGACTAGGGAATATTAAACTAACTATGGCGCTTATTAGCCGTAACTAATATTCGTCATTACGGTTCCGCCACAACTACCGCACTGGTAAAGATCATACGTCATGATTTCGCCATTAACGTTGACTGCATCATAGTGATTTACAAAATACAGTGTATCCTCAAGGCAATAGGGGCAGGTTCCAACGCGAACGCAGGGAGCAACGCAGTCTGCATCTTCGGCCACCGCAGCGGGGAACGCGAGCAGAGAAACAAGGGCGGCGAAGGTGAGCAGCAACGCCAGCAGTCTTTTTGTTTTTTTCATGTGTATGACTCCTCTCTTTTTGAAAACATTTTTTACAGAGCATTGCCCCAATCATTTACTACAGTTGTACGAAAATCTTCAAACGAACAAACCCATTGCATTGGCAAATAGCAAAATCATAAAAAAATGATACGTTATGTAGAAGAACAACAAGCTGTGTAACTAGAACAACATTTTGCTGATAAAATTATAACTGATACCGATAAAATTTGCAAGTACATTTTCACAAAAAACCTGAATAATTTTAAGTAGAATTATTCAGGTTGCCTCATTTGCATATATAAAGCCTCCCTGCCACCCCAAAAGGCCAGCAGAAGGTTACTTGCTAATTTCTCCACTGTACGCGCTGCAAGAAGCTTTCGCCCGTGATTCAAATACCTGGGCACACCGGATGATTCCCGCCGGTATGAAGCAAAAAAAGAAGCCACCACCCCAACCGGTGACGGCTTCTAAACATTTGATTTTCAGAAAAATGTTTTGGAAAATCGATTCAAAAAATGACAAGCAGCGGATTCCCTGCTAGAATAGCCCTAACCCCGTGTGGGGCTGGAAAGAGCACTACCATAACCCGGATAGGCGGCCTGCTACACTCCTGTAAAGGGGGTGAGCCCTATGCCCATTACTCTGACTGTACATATCGGTAAGTATACCATTACAATCACTGTAAAATGCGGAAGCCGCCACTCTGCCAAGTGACGGCTTCTAAGTATTCCTTAGATACCTGAATCAGAGCAGACCGCTTATCGGTAGTGCTCTTTTCATATTTACTATAGCACAGCCAGCCAAAAACGTCAAGGCTGGCTGCAATTTTTGTTACTGCTCCACTTCAAACTTATAGCCAACGCCCCACACGGTTTTCAGGTTCCACTTGTCGCTGACCCCTTCCAGCTTTTCGCGCAGACGCTTCACATGGACATCCACGGTGCGGGAGTCGCCAAAATAATCAAAGCCCCACACCTCGTCCAGCAGCTGGTTGCGGGTGTACACCCGGTTGGGAGAGGAGGCCAGGTAGTACAGCAGCTCCATCTCCTTGGGCGGTGTATCCACCTTTTTCCCGTCCACTGTCAGCTCAAAGGCATCCATGTCGATAATCAGCTTGTCAAACACCAGCCGCCGTGCCTTCTTCTCGGTGGTCACGCCGCCGGTGCGACGCAAAACTGCCTCAATCCGAGCCAGCAGTTCCTTCATTTCAAAGGGCTTGGTGATATAGTCATCGGCACCGTTTTTCAGCCCCGTCACCTTGTCGTCGGTCTGCCCCTTGGCAGTGAGCATGATCACAGGGGTTTTGGACTCGGCACGAATGGCGCGGCATACGCTCCACCCATCCATCACCGGCATCATCACATCCAGCAGCACCAGGTCTGGCTTAATCGCACGGAATTTTTCCAATCCCTGGCCGCCGTCAGCAGCCCAGGCAACGGCATAGCCCTCCTTTTCCAGATACATTTTCAGCAAATCCGCAATGTTGCGGTCATCTTCTACCACAAGCACAGTAACAGCCATCAAAAATGTCCCCTTTCCCCCAGGCATCGATTTGCCTGATTCTTTCTTATAAAAGAATTATAGCCAATAAATCGCAAGTTTCTTGAATATTTTGTAAAGCTTTTTCACCGAAAATGTTACGGTGAAAAATGCGGCAGAAAAATTGTCCGCTGTCAGCGAAAAAAAGTGCTTGACAAACGGACACAGCTGTTGTATATTGGCTGCAAGTTAATTCTGAAACCGATGAGGCGGAAGTAAAACCGGGGGTTGCTCCCACAGAGAGTCCTGTAACGCTGAGAGCAGGGCGGTAAGCATACCGGTAAATGGGCCGCCGAGGGCAGGGGGAAAGGCAAAAGCCGAGTATCTTCTGACGCAATGCCGGCGTTATTTGGCAGCGGATGTGTTGGCATCTGCATGAGGTGGTCGCTTCGGCGGCAAACAAGGTGGTACCGCAGAATATTTTATTTTCTGTCCTTGTTCCCAGAGAAAGTTTGGGAATGAGGGCTTTTTTGTTGCCCTTTTTCCCCGGAAGCCATAAAGGAGGAATCTTCATGAAAACACCTGGCAGACGATGGCGAAGCTCCATGAACCCTTCCCCATCCACAACAAACTGAAAGTCAAAAAGGAGATTTAATGATGAAAAAGCTGATTAGTTTGGTTCTTGCCGCTGCCATGACCGTTTCCGCCTGTGCCATTTCCGTTTTTGCTGAGAAGCCCAGCTTCAAGGTTGCCATTGTGCAGCAGCTTGACCACCCCTCTCTGGATGAAATCCGCACCGCTGCGGAAAGCAAGCTCCTTGCCTTGGCCGATGAAAAGGATGCAACGGTGGAAGTCAAGGTTTTCAACGGCCAGAATGACTCCTCCATCCTCAATCAGATTGGTGCGAAGGTGGTTTCCGATGGCTACGATGCCGTCATTCCCATTGCCACCCTGGCCGCCACCTGCATGGTCACCGCCACCGAGGAAACCGACACCCCCGTGGTTTACGCCGCCATTTCCGACCCCAAGAGCGCCGGCCTCGTTGACATTGCCAATGTCACCGGCACCAGCGATGCGCTGAACACCGCCTTCATCCTGGACATGATGTTTGCGGTGCAGCCGGACATCAAAACGGTGGGTCTATTGTACTCCCGCAGTGAAGTAAACTCCGAAACTCCCATTGCCCAGGCCAAGGAATACCTGGATGCCAAGGGCGTGAAGTATATCGAAAAAACCGGCAACACTACCGACGAGGTGCTGTCCGCCGCCTCTGAGCTGGCCGAACGCTGCGATGCAGTGTTCACCCCCACGGATAACGTGGTCATGGCCGCCGAAAGCGCTGCGGCTGAAATTCTCAATGAGGCCGGTGTCCCCCACTATACCGGCGCGGACTCCTTCGTTTACAGCGGTGCCTTTACCACCTGCGGTGTCAACTACACGGAGCTGGGCGAAAAGACCGCCGAAATGGCCTTTGACATTCTGCTGGGCGGCGAAATCCCCGCCTACAAAGTGATGGACGGCGGCATTATCACCGTCAATACCGAAGTTGCCGCCAAGCTGGGCATTGACTACAGTGCATTCAATGATATGGCAAACACCGTCATTGAAGTGGTTACCAGCGAAGAATAATATATATAAATGAGGGGGCGGCAACCCGCCCCCTCTCCCAAATGCATTTGAGTGTTACCGTAAAGGAGAGGTTCCTATGATATCCACCGCAGTGATAATGAATGCGTTGGAGCTGGGCTGCATTTATTCCCTGGTTGCGCTGGCACTGTTCCTCAGCTTCCGCATTCTGAACATTGCCGATATGACCACCAACGGTGCCTTTACCCTGGGATGTGCGGTGTCAGCCACCATTGCGCTGGCCGGGCATCCCTATTTGGCATTTCCGGCGGCCATGCTGGCCGGTGCGGCAGCGGGCTTTGTGACGGCACTGCTGCAAACCAGATTCCGCATTCCTTCCATTCTCGCCGGTATTATTACAGATACCGGGCTGTATACCGTGAATTTGGCGGTCATGGGTTTTTCCTCCAATGTGAATCTGCTGAAAAAGGCAACGCTGTTTTCTGAGCTAAAGCCGATGCTTGGCACTTACTATCGGCTGGTTCCCTCTGCGCTGATTGCCATCATCACCGTAGTGCTCCTGGTGCTTTTCCTGAAAACCAGGCTGGGACTTTCCATCCGCGCCACCGGTGACAACCCGGACATGGTGCGTGCCAGCTCCATCAACACCAATTTCACCATCACCGTGGGACTGTGCGTGGCCAATGCCTGCACTGCGCTGTCCGGCGCGCTGCTGGCACAATACCAGAAGGCGGCGGACATCAATCTTGGCGGCGGCATGGTGATTATCGGGCTGGCCTCCCTTATCATCGGCGAAGCGCTGATGCCCAAAGGGAAGCTGTGGATGAAGGCCGCTGGGGCGGTGGCTGGCTCCATTGTGTACCGCTTTATCATCGCCATTGCCCTGCGGCTGGATTTGCCCAGTGAATGTCTCAAGCTGATTTCCGCCGTGATTGTGGCGCTGGCCATCGGCCTGCCTGCCCTGACAAACGCAAAGGGAGGAAAGGTAAAATGCTGAAAATCAACCATATTTCCAAAACCTTTGCCCCGGGTACGGTCAACGAAAAGCGGGCGCTGAACGACCTGAGCCTGTATCTTGCCCCCGGCGATTTCGTCACGGTGCTGGGTTCCAACGGTGCCGGAAAATCCACCCTGTTCAATGCCATTGCCGGAACCTTCCAGCCGGACAAGGGCAGCATTGTGGTTGACGGCAAGGACGTGACGCGGCTCCCGGATTACAAGCGCAGCAAATTCATTGGCCGTATGTTCCAGGATCCGCTGAAGGGCACTGCCCCCAGCATGACCATTGAGGAAAATCTGGCGCTGTGTTATCTGCGTGCTTCTCAGCGGCGCTCTCCCTTCTCCATGGTGTCCAAAGCAGAGCGGCAGGAGTTCCGTGAAAAGCTCAGCCAGCTGGGACTGGGGCTGGAAAACCGGATGGATTCCGTGGTTGGTCTGCTTTCCGGTGGCCAGCGGCAGGCACTGACCTTGCTGATGGCAACCCTGGTCACGCCCAAGCTGCTGCTGCTGGACGAACACACCGCCGCCCTGGATCCTGCAACGGCGGAAAAGGTGCTGGAACTGACCAAAAAGATTGTGGCCGAAAACGGAATCACCTGCCTGATGATTACCCATAATGTGCAGTCCGCTCTGAATCTGGGCAACCGAACCATCATGATGAAGGACGGCCAGATTGTGATGGAGCTTTCCGGCCAACGCCGCGCCACCATCACCACCGAGGAGCTATTAAGAGCCTTCCAGCAGCAGGGATTGGACAACGACCGAATTTTGTTCAGCGCAGAGTGAGTTTTGAAATTTCCCTTGACAATTCTTGAGAATGGGGTATACTGAAGGTACAGACGGCATCTTGTGTGCCCGTCCAGCGTTGAAGCAGGTGATGGGGTCAGCATCCGTACACCTGTGGAGCTTTGAATGAGGGTTCGGCGGTTCCCACAGGCTGACGTAGGTTTTCCGAATGAAAACGCCATTTGAGGAGCTCTGCTTTTGCAGAGCTCCTTTTTAAGGATAATGGATTATGAATTTGCTTTTACAAGCGGCATACGCCTGGGCTCAGCTAATAAACGCAGAATACCGGATTACCGTTGGCCGCAAGGGTCATGCTAATTGTTTTCGGCTTTGCTTTTCACCGGAAGATTTCCCACATCTTTGCGGAATGCAATACGCACGGGGTGTTGATTTCGGTCTACGCCGGAATGAATTTGAAGGAGGAAAGCTTCTTGGTTCTCTTTTAAGTGGAAAACTTGACGGCGCACGCCTTGAAAAGAGCCGAAATTGGGAGAAAATCAAGGGCAGACTGAATGCAATTATTTGCCTTGAGCAAACGCTGGAATCTGATTTTATAATTGCTCATTTTGACAGCAGGCGAGTATTGACCGGAAGTAAAATTCAGGCAGAATATGTGATTCAAAACACAAGCACAGGAGAAATTTTCTTTATCTTTTTGGATAAGGACCAATCCCAGCGGTATTACTGCAAGTCCGCCTTTGCAAAAACAAACGTGGATTATCTGAAGAATCAGACGCTTGTAACCGTCCTGGAGAAAGAAAAATACATAGACGGAACATGGGAACTACTGTTTCGCCATCCAAACTACATACGGGAGCCTGCGGAAATCGGATAATTGTTTACTCCGTTGCGGAGTTGGTTTCCTGGAACAGCTCCCCAATGGGGGCGAACCGATAGCCCAGAGCTTCCCATTTGCTCAGCAGTTCATCCAGAATTTCCGCATTGGTGCGGCTGGTAGAATGGAGCAGCACCACCGCCCCGGGGTGAATGCGGGGGATGAGCTTCTGAAAAGCTGCATCGGCACTGGGCTGGCTGTCCCGGTTCCAGTCCACATAGGCAAGACTCCAAAAAACAGTTTTATAGCCCAAATTCTTCGCCTGCCTCAGATTCTCTTCACTGTAGATTCCCTGAGGCGGGCGATAATATTTTTCCATTGGCTTTCCTACCACCTCCTGATAGGCGGTTTCCACATCCTCCAGTTCCTTCTGAAATGCGGCGGGGTCGGAAATTTTGCTCATATCGTAGTGATGCATGGTATGGTTGCCGACGGTGTGCCCCTCCCCTGCCATACGGCGCACCAAATCCGGGTGTTGGCGAATGTAGGTGCCTACCAGGAAAAAAGCGGCGGGGGCATTGTGCTTTTTCAGCGCATCCAGAATCGGCTCCGTGCAGCCGTTTTCATACCCGGCATCAAAGGTGAGATAAATCACCTTCTCCTGGGTGTTGCCCAGATAGGCTGCATCAAACCGCTTCAGCTGATCCACACCGGCGTTGCCCACCGGCGGCACTCCCGGCTCCCGGAAGCTGAGTCCCCAGGAGCCGGTTTGCAGCACATCACTGTGCAGCACCCAAAAGCCTGCCAGCATCGCGAATAGAAGCGCCGCCGCCAAAATAACCAAATCCCGTTTTTTCATGGAATACCTCCTTATATTGACGTATGTTCCCGTCAACCCATAGGGGGCGGCTGCCAGCCGCCCGAAATCCCGGATTTTGATAGTACCCGGATGAACGTACACGCCCCCTATAGAGCGTGTGCAGACCGGTTCCTGAGCAGTACCGAACCGTTCGGGTCAGGGAATCAACGTATCGCTGCAAGCCCTGTGCGGCATTGTTCGGCGGCACTGCCGCTCACCCCTAAAGTTATACGTTCCTGTTAATGGAATAATTCATGGCAAACCGGGCAAGCTTTCATGAGGTGAAACCGGTGATTTTATCCTACTTGCGGACACTCGTTTTATATTTGGTGCTGATTCTGGTCATTCGGCTCATGGGTAAGCGGCAGGTTGGGCAGATGGCACCTGCGGAATTTGTTGTGACCATGCTGGTGGCAAACCTGGCTTCCATCCCCATGCAGGATGGGGGCATTCCGCTCTTTTCCGGGTTGGTGCCCATCCTCACGGTGCTGGGAGTGGAGCTGGTGCTCAGCTGGTGGACGCTGCGCAACACGGCCTTTCGCCAGCTGCTGTGCGGTAAGCCGGTTATCTTGATTGACAACGGGGTGATTCTGCAAAAGCAGCTGCGTCAGACCAGAATTACGCTGGATGAGCTGATGGGGCATCTGCGGACAAAGGACGTGCTGGACATCCGTCAGGTGCAGTTTGCCATTTTGGAAACCGATGGCACCCTGTCCGTTTTCCCCTATGCAGAAAAAGCGCCCGCTACCGCCCAGGATGCAGGAATTAAGGTCAAACCCCAAGAAATCCCCCTGACAATCATTGAGGATGGGGTGCTGTTGCAGCAGAATTTGCGTCTATCCGGGAAAGACAGCCAATGGGTGCGGTCTGCGCTCCGCGAAAAAAACGCCAGGCAGGAGGATACCTTTCTGCTGGCGCTGTTGGGCACACAGGTGATTTTCATTCCAAAGGAGGAAAGTTGATGGGGCGCTTTCGTATTGGAATTGGCCTTCTTGCGGTGCTGCTGGTTATTTCCATCGGCACGCAGATTGGGATGGCTGCGCTACAGAAGCCGGTGAAGCAGTCGCTGGCAGCAGCCATGACCGCTGCGGAAACAGAGGACTACGCCCAAGCCGGGGAAAAGACGGCGGAAGCCTATACCCGGTGGCAACGCTCCCGCACCTTCTGCGCGGCACTGTGCGACCATGCGTTTATGGAGGACATTGAAGGAAATCTCTCCATGCTGCGGGTATGGGCGAAGGAAAAGGAAAAGGCGGATTTCTGCGCCCTGTGTGCCGACACCATTTTGCGGGTGGAGGCGATTGAAAATGCCCACCGCCTGAATATCTCTACGTTTTTCTAGGCGGCAGTTCCCTAATCTGCCCAGTTCTTTTCCTCGCAGAAACCGGTTTGCATCCGCCCTGTAGAGGAGGACTTTTAGTTGCCCCCTATAATGGTGGGTGCATTCGTTCAGGTACTGGCGAAAATCCGGGATTTCGGGCGGATGCTATCCGCCCCTACAGGGCGCACTGAAAAAGCCCCCAAATGTTTCACGTGAAACATTTGGGGGCGTATCTTATCAGGGACTGTCCTTTTCAAATCTTGCTGCCAGCGTCTGGGAATTGAGCGCCGTTAAATACACCTTTGGAAGCTGGTATTCATCCGTCAGGAGGAAGGCTTTTGGCAGGTCGTCACAGGGAACCACCTGCCCCTCCTTTTCGCACTGCTCCAAAAATTCCCGGGTGCGCTTGGAGGTGGTGGTATTGTCCAGGTCAAAGATGCCGATGACGCTGTGCTCCCGCACCGCCATGTCGTTACCGATGGACAGATACATCAGGGCTTTTCTCCATAGAAGTTGGCCAGCACTTCCTCGGTGGTGTCTTCCAGGAAGCAAGCCACCGTGACGACGCAGACCGTCCGCCCGGTTTTTACGATGACCAATGTTTCAAAGAAATCCATATCCTGTATCAGTGCTTTGACCCGGACACAGGGATGCTTCTCCCCCAGAAATTCAACTTCATCGACGCTGGTGCTTACATTTTCCAGCCCGGTTTGCTCCAGGGCTTCCACCAGGGGTTCTGCGGAAATCTCCGCATACTTCTGTTCGTCCAGCACCAAGGCATCCGTCAGGCTCAAACGCTGGAGGGTGATGTTTACATTTTCACCGGTTTCGGTGTTCACTGCCAGCATATCCATCATGCTGCCGCTTTCCTCCACCAGCTTTGCATAGTCCTCCCGCAGCATTCCGGTGGCAAGCCCGTTTTGCTCCGCGATTTCCTCGTCCGTGTAGAAATACCATTTGCTTCCAAAGGTACAGCCGATGCTCATCGCGTCATTCCAATAGGAATTTTCCGTCTGAACGCCCGCAGAAAGCCCACCATCAGAAAGTGTTGTCAACGCAGTGTCATTCGTGCCGCCGGCAGTCCCTTCGCAGTGTGCTGCCAGGGGCAAGCTCAGGGCCATTGCCAGTGCCAGCAGCATAGAAATCGCTTTCTTCATAAAATACTCCTTTTTATATCGACGCGGTGACAGTCAGGTGGATTTCAGCTTCTTCCACTCCCCTACCGCCAACTCGTCGCACCGGTTATTTTTCGGGTTTTCGGCATGACCCTTGACCCAATGATAATGCACCTCATGCTGGGCGATCAGCCCCAAGAGCTGCTCCCAGAGGTCAGAATTGAGGGCGGGCTTTTTGTCGCTTTTCACCCAGCCCCGCTTTTTCCAGCCGTAGACCCAGCCCTTTTGCAGGGCATCAAGAACATACTTGCTGTCGGAGTACAACTCCACAATGCAAGGCTCCTTCAATGCGGAAAGCCCCATAATCACGCCCGTCAGCTCCATGCGGTTGTTGGTGGTGTTTTTTTCGCCGCCGCTGAGCTCCTTTTCATGCCCCTGATATTCCAGGATGCAGCCCCAGCCGCCGGGGCCGGGGTTGCCGGAGCAGGCACCGTCGGTATAGAGGGTGACGGTTTTCATTCTCCCGCGTCCTCGCTGAGATTCCCGGGAATAATGTCCGCCGCGTTCCGCTCCTCCGGGAACTCCTCCACGTCATCGGTGTTCACGTTGGGCACGCATTCCAGGCTCACCAGTTTGTTGCCCTCCTCAATACGCATGACGATAACGCCCTGCACATCCCGCTTGTAAACGTTGATGGAGCCCGCGGGCACACGGATAATCACGCCGCCGTTTTCAATCAGCATCACGTCATCGGTTTCGCCTACCACCACGCAGCCAGCCACATTGCCGGTCTTGGGGGTGATGTTGTAGTTCTTCAGACCCTTGCCGCCACGGCTCTGGGGCACCTTTTCCCCGTCGGGGCCGGTACGCAGGTATTCAGGCAGCTCCGTCCGCTTGCCGTAGCCGTTTTCGGTAACGGTAAGCAGGGTCTTGCCCTCCTCCCACTTCTGGGCACCCACCACAATGTCGCCTTCGTTCAGAGTGATGCCCCGGACACCGGCAGCATCACGCCCCATGCAGCGCACATCGTTTTCGTTGAAGCAAATGGCCATGCCCTGTGCCGTGGCGAGGATGATGTTGTCATTGCCGGTGGTGCGGATGACGTTGATCAGATGGTCGCCTTCCTCCAGGGTAATGGCACGGATGCCGCCCTTGCGGTTGGTTTTCAGCGCCACGAAGGGCAGCCGCTTGACAACGCCCTTGCGGGTAATCATCACCAGGAACTCGTTGTCGTCAAATTCTCGGGTGGTGACCATGGCAGTTACCCGCTCCTCCGCTTCCAGGGGCAGCACATTGACCATGGCAGTGCCACGGGCGGTGCGGCCTGCCTCGGGAATCTGGTAGCCCTTGCGGTGGTGCACCTTGCCGATGTCGGTGAAGAACAGGATATGGTCATGGGTGGAGGCGATGTTCAGGGACTTGACATAGTCCTCCTCCTTGAGGTTCTGGGCATTGACACCTCTGCCGCCCCGGCTCTGGGTGCGGTAGGTGTCCACGGGCATCCGCTTGATGTAGCCGTGGTTGCTGAGGGTGAAGGCACAAACCTCCTCCTCAATCAAATCCTCAATGTCAATTTCATCCTCGATTTCCTGGATGTCGGTTTTCCGCTTGTCGCCGAATTTATCCCGAATTTCAATCAGCTCGCTGCGCAGAACGCCCTGCATCTTCACGGGGTCAGCCAGCAGCTCCTGATAATAGGAAATCTTCTGCTCCAGCTCCTTGTATTCGGCTTCCAGCTTTTCCCGGTTCAGACCCTGCAAGGCAATCAGACGCATATCGCAGATGGCCTGCGCCTGCACGTCGTCCAGGCTGAATCGCTCCATCAGGCGCTGCTTGGCGTTGTCGTAGCTGGTGCGGATGATGTGAATGACTTCGTCGATGTTGTCCTGGGCAACCAGCAGACCTTCCAGCAGGTGAGCACGCTCCTGGGCCTTGCGCAAATCGTATTGGGTTCTGCGGGTCAGGACGTTCATCTGGTGTGCCAGGTATTCGTCCAGAATCTGCCGCAGGGACAAAATCTTGGGCTGCTTCTGGTTGTCCACCAGTGCCAGCATGATGATGCTGAAATTGGACTGCAAGGCGGTCTGCTTAAACAGATTGTTCAGCACCACCTGACCGTTGGCATCCTTTTTCAGCTCAATGACAATGCGCATACCGTTGCGGTCGGTTTCGTCCCGCAGGTCGCTGATGCCATCCAGCCGCTTGTCCTTTACCTGCTCGGCGATGGTTTTAATCAGCTGGCGCTTGTTGACCTGGTAGGGCAGCTCGGTGACAATGATGCGCTGGCGATCCTTATTAAAGGTCTCAAATTCCGTTTTGGCACGCACCACCACCTTGCCTCTGCCGGTGGCGTAGGCGGCACGAATGCCGCTGCGTCCCATGATGATGCCGCCGGTGGGGAAATCCGGACCGGTAATGTGCTCCATCAGGTCTGCCAGGGTGCATTCCGGGTCATCCAGCACACACACGCAGGCGTTAATCACCTCGGTGAGATTGTGGGGCGGAATATTGGTGGCCATGCCCACGGCGATGCCGGAGGAACCGTTGACCAGCAGGTTGGGGAACCGGGAGGGCAGCACCCGGGGTTCTTTCCGGCTTTCATCGAAGTTGGGATCCCAGTCCACGGTCTCCTTTTCGATGTCCCGGAGCATTTCGTTGCTGAGCTTACTGAGTCTTGCCTCGGTGTAACGGTAGGCAGCGGGGGGATCGCCGTCCACGGAACCGAAGTTGCCGTGACCGTCCACCAGCATATAGCGCATGGAGAAATTCTGCGCCAGACGCACCATGGCATCGTAAACAGAAGCGTCGCCATGGGGGTGGTATTTACCCAGCACGTCACCGACGCAGGTGGCAGATTTCTTAAAGGGCTTGTCGGAGGTCAGCCCGCTTTCATACATGGTGTAAAGAATCCGCCGATGCACCGGTTTCAGGCCGTCCCGCACGTCGGGCAGGGCACGACCCACAATGACGCTCATGGCGTATTCAATATAGGACTTCTCCATTTCCTCCACCAGCTTGCTCTCGGTGATTACCTGGTTGGGAAAGGCGATGTCCTCTGGTTTATAAGAACGATTATGTGCCATTCAAGCACCTCCAAACTTTGAGGAAAACAAAAATTTCTATCTTATCTGTGGGAGCAGCAGTTTGCCGCCTCACCGCTTATGGAACAGAGCGGTATCATGTACGGTAAAAGCGTAAAGTTCGCTGCCCTTGGCTTCCCCCGGGGGAAGCTAGGGGGTGCGCTACGAAAAAACGGGGCGCTTCAAAATACGCACGACACCCCCTCAGTCAGCCCGTTCGGGCTGCCAGCTCCCCCAGAGGTGGAGCCAAGGGCGCTTTGCGCCGTGCATATTCGTTAATTTTCCTATTAAATGTCAATGTTCACAGCATAGCGGGCGTTGCGCTCAATCCATTCCTTCCGAGGCTCCACCTGCTCGCCCATCAGCACCGTGAAAATCTCATCGGCGCGCATGGCATCGTCCAGGGTGATGCGGCGCAGGCTGCGCTTTTCGGGATCCATTGTGGTTTCCCACAGCTCGTGGGGGTCCATCTCACCAAGACCCTTATACCGGGCAATGTCCACCTTCGCGCTGGGGTTGTCGGCGCGCATCTGGGCGGAAACCTGATCCCGCTGCTCATCGGAGTAGGCAACTTTGGTGGTTTTGCCCCGGGTCAGCTTGTACAGCGGGGGCACGGCAGAATAGACATAGCCGTTTTCAATCAGCGGGCGCATATAGCGGAAGAAGAAGGTCAGCAACAGGGTGCGGATATGCGCACCGTCCACATCGGCATCGGCCATGATGACAATCTTGTGATAACGCAGCTTATTCAGGTCAAATTCGTCTCCGATGCCGGCACCCAGCGCCACAATCAGGGGGTAGAGCTTGTCATTGCCGTAAATCTTATCGGCACGCGCCTTCTCCACGTTGAGCATCTTGCCCCACATGGCAAGAATTGCCTGGAAGCGGGAGTCCCGTCCCTGAATGGCAGAACCGGCAGCGGAGTCACCCTCGACGATGTAAATTTCGCACAGCTCAGGGTTGCGCTCATTGCAGTCCTGCAATTTGTCCGGCATCTGGCCGGATTCCAGTCCGGTCTTGCGGCGGATGGTATCCCGGGCTTTCCGCGCGGCCTCCCGCGCCCGGTTGGCCATCATGGCCTTTTCCAGAATGATTTTCGCCGTCTGGGGATGCTCCTCCAAATAGGTTGCCAGCTGGTCGGACACAATCTGATCCACCAGCGCCCGGATGTAAGCGTTGCCCAGCTTGGCCTTAGTCTGGCCTTCAAACTGTGCATCGGTCAGCTTGACGGAAATGATGGCGGTGATGCCCTCCCGGCAGTCCTCGCCGCTGACTTTGTCGCCGCCTTTGATGATGCCGTTTTTCTCGCCATAGGCATTGAGCACCCGGGTCAGCGCCGTCTTAAAGCCCGTCTCGTGCATACCGCCCTCTGGGGTGCGCACGTCATTGGCGAAGCTCATCATAAATTCGTTGTAGCCGTCGTTATACTGGAAGGCAATCTCGGCAGAAGCATCTCCCTTGCTGCCGGAGATGTAGATAACGTCCTCGTGGATGGCGGTCTTGTTTCTGTTTGCCCAGGTGACAAACTCCCGGATGCCGCCCTCGAAGCACATGGAGTCGGTTTTGCCATCCTCGGTGCGCTTGTCGGTGATGGTGATGGACAGACCGGCATTGAGGAAAGCTTCCTCCCGCATCCGCTCATGTAAAATCTCGTAGTCGTATTCCAGGGTATCGAACATCTCAGGGTCAGGCTGGAAGGTGACCTCCGTACCGGTGTGGTCGGTGGTGCCCACAATCCGCATTTCCTGGGTGATGGCACCCCGGGCGAATTTCATTTCATAGATGCTGCCATTTTTGTGTACCCGCACTTGCAGCCACTGGCTCAGGGCGTTGACCACGCTGGCACCCACGCCATGCAGGCCGCCGGAGACCTTGTAGCCGCCGCCGCCGAATTTGCCGCCGGCATGGAGCACGGTGTAAACAACTTCCAGAGCCGGACGGCCGGTCTGGGGCTGAATGTCCACAGGGATGCCGCGTCCGTCATCGGTGACGGTGATGGAGTCCCCGGGGTTAATGGTAACGGTGATGTGCTTGCAGTACCCGGCCAATGCTTCGTCAATGGCATTGTCCACAATTTCATAGACCAGATGATGCAAACCGGAAGAGGAGGTGGAGCCGATATACATACCGGGGCGCTTGCGCACCGCCTCCAAGCCTTCCAACACCTGAATCTGCTCTGCACCGTATTCCTGTGTAACTTTTTCTTCTGACATAGATATCCTCCAGATCGATGGACAGTTAACAGTGGACAGTGGAGAATTTCACGCTGTCATTTTCCACTTTCCACTTTTAACCTTCCACACTATTCGCTGTCAACTAATTTTCCGCTTTTTATCTCCATGGTTTTTCCCAGCTTGGTAAACCGGCCCGGCTCACAGCAGGTGATAAACACCTGACCGCTGACAATCTGATTGAGCACGAAGTCCTGCCGCCCGGCATCCAACTCGCTGAGCACATCGTCCAGCAGCAGCACCGGCTCCTGCCCAAACTCCCGGCGCATCAGCTCCCGCTGTGCCAGCTTCAGGCTGATGGCAGCGGTGCGGGTTTGCCCCTGAGAACCATAGAGCTTCAAACTGATGCCGGACAGGGTGATTTCAAAATCATCCTTGTGGGGGCCGGTGAGGCACTGGGCGCTGTCCAGCTCTGCCCGATAGTGGCGCTCCAAATGGTCTTGCAGCTGGGCTTCCAGGGCAGCAACCGGCGCAAAGGGGTCTGTAACGGTGGAAACCGTTTGGTAATCCAGCTGAAACTCCTCCCGCCCGCCGGAAAACTGCCCGTGGTACTCCCCTGCTGCTTTCCCCAGGGCATCATAAAATCGGGCACGGTAGGAAATCATGATGGCACCCACCCGGCACAGCCGACTGTTGTACTCCGGCAAAATTTCCAGCACGGCGGGATTGTCCTTCCAATCCTTGAGAATCCGCCCCTTCTGCTCCAAAATCCGGCTGTATTCCGTCAGTGCGGCATCATAATTGGGGCGCAGCTGACACAGGGCATTGTCTCCGAATTTCCGCCGGGCGGAGGCACCGGCTTTGAGAATCATCAAATCCTCCGGGCAGAACAGCACCGTGGGCAGCAGCCCATTGAGGTCTGCGGCGGATTTTTTCCTCACCCCGTTGATTTGCAGCTGCCGGGGCTGCCGGGTGGGAAACAGCAGCCAGCGGATGCTCTGCTGCCGCTCCTGGGCGGTTATCTTCCCTTCCAGCTCGCAGAAGGGAGCGGAAAAGCCAATCATCTCTGCATTTTTCAGCGCCCGGAAGCTTTTGCCGCTGCCCAGAAAAGCGATGGCCTCCAACAGATTGGTCTTTCCCTGGGCATTCTGCCCCACAATCAGGTTGACCCCGGGGGCAAATTCCAGCCGCTCCTCCGAATAGTTCCGGAAGGAGTGGAGGTACAGCTCATTCAGCGCCATGAATCTCGAACTGTCTGCCCTGGTAGGCAAAGACATCTCCGGGGCGCAGCTTCTTGCCGCGCATGGTGCAGACCTCACCGTTGACGGTGACCAGTCCTTTCTGAACGGCTTCCTTAGCCTCGCCGCCGGACTCCACCACGGATGCAAACTTCAGTGCCGCATCCAGCTTGATGAATTCCGTGGAGATTGCCAGGGGCAGCACCGCACTTTTCTTTGTAACAGTAACTTTCATTGTGTATTCTCCATTTATTGCAGCAGCCGACTGAATGGCATCGGCTTGTAATCCTTATCCCTTGATTCTGACCGGCAGAATCATATATGCAAAGTCGTGCTTCTGATCCACAGGGGTCAGGACGATGGGGCTAAGTCCGTTGGTCAACTCCAAGGTGACCTCCTCGCTGGGGATGGCACGCAATGCGTCTGCCATGTAGCGGACGTTGAAGCCGATTTCCAGCTCCTGCCCGTCACCGGCGTAGCTGCATTTGTCCTCCGCAGAGCCAATGGTGGTGGAGGTGCGCATTTGCAGCTCCTGGTTGGCAAAGGTGCAGCGGATGGGGCTTTTGTACTTTTCGGAGACAATCAGACCCACCCGATCCACGCTGGCAGCCAGCTCGGAAACGCTGGCAATCAGCTTGATGGGGCAGCCGGTGGGAACCACCCGCTTCCAATCCAGGAAGTCGCCCTCCAGCAGACGGCAAACCAGGATGGCATCCCCCACCTGGTACAAAATGTGCTTTTTGCCCAGGGTGAATTTGGCCGGTTCCTCGGAGTCGGTGAGAATCTTTTCCAGCTCCTTCAGGCCGGAGGCGGGGACGACAAAGCTCAGCTCCCGCTCGGTGGATTCCTCGGGGTGATAGGTGCGCCGTGCCAGCCGGAAGCCATCCACCGCCACAGCAGTGATGGCATCATTGGTGACCTCGAACTTCACGCCGTTGTGGATGGGGCGTGCCTGATTATCCGCCACGGCAAAGATGGTGCCGGAGATCAGCTCCTTGAGTTCGTTCTGAGGGATGCGGATGGGGTGGCCGCTGCTCACATCCGGCAGGTCGGGGTACTCATCGGCGGATTCTGCGCTGATGGTAAAGGAGGAGTAGCCGGAGCGGATGGACACATGGTACTGCTCGTCCACTACAACGGTGACGGGTCCTTCGGGCAGACGGCGAATGATGTCACTGAACAGCTTGGGGAAGACGCACTCGCCCTCGTCGGACACATCGGCGGCAATCTGATAGGTAATGGCAGTTTCCATATTGTAGCCGGTAAGGGTGATGCCGCTGCCAGCCTGACAGAGAATACCCTCGATAGCAGACAGGGCGCTTTTTTGCGCCACAGTGCGCCCGGCAATGTTCAGCCCTTGCAGAAGCAGACTTTTTTCACAGGTAAATCGCATATAGCAGTTCCCTTCTATGTTAAAGAATAAAGATTAGATGTCCCGGTGCAAAGCGCCAATAGCGTATATTACAGGGACGAATTGATGTTGGCGGTGATGTCCCGCACGTTGGCAGTCATGGTTTCGTCCTTCGCCTTGAGGGCGGCTTCCACCCGGCGGATGGCATACAGCACCGTGGTGTGGTCGCGGTCAAATTCCTTGCCGATATCAGGCAGACTGAGGTTTGTCAGGTTGCGGATGAGGTACATGGCAATCTGCCGTGCCTCGGCAATGTTTTTCTTTTTGAGAGTGCCCCGGATGACGGATTCCTCGATGGAATAGAATTTGCACACCTGGCTGATGACCAGAGCCGGGGTGGGCAGAGCGCTGCCCTCGGTCTTGAAGGAGTCCTCAATCACCCGGGAGACGTTGGTCAAATCCAGAGGCATATTATCCAGGTCGCGGTAAGCCAGCAGTTTTTTTACAATGCCCTCAATCTGGCGGACGTTATTGGTCACGTTGACGGCAATGTAGTTGCACACATCGTCGGGCAGCTCTACCCCCAGGCTCTTGGCCTTGTTTTTCAGGATGGCCATACGGGTTTCGTAATCCGGGGGCTGAACGTCAGCCAACAAACCCCACTCGAAGCGAGTGCGCAGGCGATCCTCCAGGGTCAGCATATCGCTGGGCTTCCGGTCGGAGGTCATCACAATCTGCTTGTGCTCCTCATAGAGCTTGTTGAAGGTATGGAAAAATTCCTCCTGTGTGGATTCCTTGCCGGCGATGAACTGAATATCATCAATGAGGAACAGGTCACTTTCCCGGTATTTGTTGCGGAATTCCACGTTTTTGCCGCTGGCAATGGCGGAAATCAGCTCGTTGGTGAATTCGTCGCCCTTGATATAAACGATGTTCGCCTCTGGATTCTGGCGGCGGATGTCGTTGGCGATGGCATACAGCAGGTGGGTCTTACCCACGCCGGACGGGCCGTAGATGAACAGGGGATTATACACCTGCCCCGGATTTTTGGAGACGGCGATGGAGGCACTGTGGGCAAACCGGTTGCTGGGGCCGACCACGAAATTATCGAAGGTGAACTGGGGGTTAAAGTCCATGGAGGAGATGGTCTTGCCCTTGTTGCGGAAGGCATCGCGTTCTTTATCGCCGAACACCAGGAGCTTGGCATCGGAATTGAACACTTCCTTCAGTGCATCTTCCACATATCCGGTACACCGGCGGCGGATGATGTCCCGGCGGAAGTCGGAAGGGGAATAGATAATCAGGTTGTTCTCGTTGAGCTCGACCACCTCCGCATCATCAAACCAGGAGGATACGGGTATGCTTCCCAACTTCTCTTCCATGTGGCTGAGCACCTTGGCCCAGACATAGGCGGATGAATACATTATTAGGCTCCTTTCTTCTATTTACAGCAGCCAATCAGAAAAAAGTCTGCATTTTTGAGCATATCATTTCAACGTAGAGTATAGCACATTTCCTGCAAAATTACAAGCCGTTTTTCGCCGGTTTTCTATTATCTACTTGACCGTTTCCCCGGAAAATGATATAGTAGTAAACCAATAAAAAATGTTCCCGCTGCTGCCCGTTTCGGAGAGAAGATTCGTTCTTCCGGGAGCATCATAAAAAAGAGGGATAAGGATTGTTAGAGAACGAAAAAATGAAGGTTGCCTGGACCTATGTGGTCATTGCAGCCATCGCCTTCCTGGCGGCGCTGGACTATGAGCTGTTCGTCTTCCCCAATCAGTTTGCCCCATCGGGGCTTAACGGCATCTGTACCATGATTCAGTACATCACCGGTGTCAGTGTGGGCTATCTGAGCCTGCTGATTAACGTGCCCCTTGCCATCTGGTGCTATGTGGAGGTGAGCAAGCCGCTGGCGCTGCGCAGTATGGTGTATGTGGTGGTGTTCTCCGTGGCGCTGCTGGTGCTGGACAAGGTGGATTTGACCCCCATTGCCTACTCCACGGAAAATGGCACCAGCCGCATTATGGGCCCCCTGGTGGCGGGCATCGTCATGGGCTACTGCTACAGCATTCTCATCAAGGCCAGCGCCTACACCGGCGGTACCGACTTCATTTCTGCCGTTATTCACAAACGGCACCCGGATAAGAGCGTATTTTCTCTCAGCTTTATCATCAACGCAATGGTTGCAATCGCCAGCTTTTTCGTGTATGATTATAAAATGGAGCCGGTGATTTTGTGCATTCTTTATAGCTTCGCCTCCGCCACCGTGGCAGAGCGATTCCAGAAAAGCGGCCGCAGTGCCATTCGCTATGAGATTGTCACCAACCACCCCGATGAGCTGTGCAGCGACATCATTCACCTGCTCCATCACAGCGCCACCCGCATCAAGGCACAGGGCGCTTACACCGGCAAGGATACCTGGATTGTGATGTGCGTGGTCAACACCACTCAGTCCGCCGCCCTTGCCTCCATCATTCAGCGATACCCGGACACCTTCGCCATGATGAGCTCGGTAGGCGGAGTGATGGGTAATTTCAAGAAGCTCAGCGAAACCGGAAAGCCTGTCCCCCACATTCTCGATGGCGGCGACGGTCAGACCATCTGACCCTGGGGCAGGCGCATCCGTTCATTCACCCTGTCATTTTTATAAGGAGGATTTTTTCATGGCATATTATTACCAGGAACCGAGTCACACCTTCAGCGAGTATCTGCTCATTCCGGGCTACACATCCGAGGACTGCATCCCCGATAATGTGACCCTGAAAACGCCCCTGGTGAAATACCGCAAGGGCATGGAAGAACCGGCCATTTCCCTGAATGTGCCCCTGACCTCTGCGGTCATGCAGTCCGTGTCCAACGACACCCTTGCCATTGCCCTGGCAAAAGAGGGCGGCATCAGCTTCATCTTCGGTTCCCAGACCATTGAAAACCAGGCGGCGATGGTTGCCAAGGTGAAGAACCACAAGGCCGGATTTGTCACCTCCGCCTCCAACCTGACCCCGGAAAATACCCTGGCAGACGTTCTGGCACTGAAGGCCAGCAATGGTTTCTCCACCGTTGCCATCACCGCCGACGGCACCCCCAACGGCAAGCTCCTGGGCATCGTGTCCAGCCGTGACTACCGGGTGTCCCGGATGCAGCCCACCGACAAGGTGGCAACCTTCATGACCCCGCTGGAAAAGCTGATTACCGCTCCTGCGGAGACCACCCTGAAGGAAGCCAACGACATCATCTGGGATCACAAGCTCAATTCCCTGCCCATTGTGGATGCTGACGGCCACCTACTGTACTTTGTCTTCCGCAAAGACTATGCTTCCCACAAGAGCCACCCCCTGGAGTTGCTGGACGAAAAGAAGCGGTATCTGGTGGGCGCAGGCATCAACACCCGGGACTATGCCCAGCGCATTCCCGCTCTGCTGGAGGCCGGTGCGGATGTGTTCGTCATTGACTCCTCCGAGGGCTACACCTGCTGGCAGAAAAAGACCATCGACTGGGTTCGCGCCACTTATGGCAACAAGGTGAAGATTGGTGCCGGCAACGTGGTTGACCGGGACGGCTTCCGCTTCCTGGCGGAATCCGGTGCAGACTTTGTAAAGGTGGGCATTGGCGGCGGCTCCATCTGCATCACCCGTGAGACCAAGGGCATCGGTCGTGGTCAGGCCACCGCTCTGATTGAAGTGGCAGCTGCCCGGGACGAATACTTCCGGGAGACCGGCGTGTATGTGCCCATCTGCTCCGACGGCGGCATTGTCCATGACTATCACATGACCCTGGCGCTGGCCATGGGCGCTGACTTCCTGATGCTGGGCCGTTACTTCGCCCGGTTTGACGAAAGCCCCACGCCCAAGATTATGGTCAACGGCGCTTACATGAAGGAATACTGGGGCGAAGGCTCCAACCGTGCCCGCAACTGGCAGCGCTATGACCTGGGCGGCGCTACCAAGCTGAGCTTTGAGGAGGGCGTTGATTCCTACGTCACCTACGCCGGCTCCCTCCACGACAATGTGGAAGGCTCTCTGTACAAGGTCAAGAGCACCATGTGCAACGTGGGCGTGACCAACATCCCCGACTTGCAGCGGGATGCCAAGCTAACCCTGGTTTCCTCCGTCTCCATTGTGGAGGGCGGCTACCATGACGTTACCCTGAGAAGCTCCTCCCACGGCAAATAATCCTACATAAATGACGACCTCCTGCAACCATTTCGTTGCAGGAGGTTTTTTAGTGACGCTACGAACTCTCTGTACCAATCCTTTGGTTCCTGACCCACCGGCACGAAGTGCCCTCGGCTCCACCTCTGGGGGAGCTGGCAGCCCGAACGGGCTGACTGAGGGGG
>URPI01000002.1 GCA_900549705.1 uncultured Eubacteriales bacterium | reverse complement strand
TTGGATGCCCTGGGCGAAGAAAAAGAGCCCACCCACCTGGAACTGAAAAAGATATTGGAGCAGGTTTCCGTCCCTGCCGTCAATCCCCGGGTAGACCCGGAAACGTTGGAGGTCGTCTATGGAAGGGATGGCTATGGCTTTGACCTTCAAAGAGCCGCCAAGCTGCTGGAAGCCGCCGCCTCCGGCGAGGCCGTCCGCATCCAGATGGAATATCTCCCCCCGGAGGTTTCGGTGGAGGATGCCTGGTTCCAGGATGTACTTGGCTACTGCAAAACCGAATACTCCGACAACGAAAACCGGACAAAGAATTTGGAGTTGGCCTGCGCAAAGCTGGACGGCATCATTTTGCAGCCCGGCGACACGCTCTCTTACAATGAAACCCTGGGCAAGCGTACCCGGGAGGCCGGATACCTTCCCGCCCCTGCCTATTCCGGCACAGAGCTGGTGGACGAAGTGGGTGGCGGCATTTGCCAGGTGTCCTCCACCCTGTACCTCAGCTCACTGTTTGCAGAGCTGACCATCGTTGACCGCCGGAATCACGGTTTCCCCGTCAATTACATTCCTTTGGGATTGGATGCCACTGTCAACTGGGGTACCACCGACCTGAAGATACGCAACGACTATGAGCTGCCCGTAAAAATCTCCGCCAAGGTGGAAGACGGGTATGTAAAAATCAAGATTCTGGGCGTAGAGCAGCGGGATTATACCGTTAAGATG
The DNA here is from genome assembly GCA_900549705.1 of uncultured Eubacteriales bacterium. GTDB lineage: Bacteria > Bacillota > Clostridia > Oscillospirales > Oscillospiraceae > Faecousia. The sequence goes on along the minus strand of URPI01000002.1, from coordinate 37,332 downwards.
GAATATCGGGTGGATGACCATCCCTCCTATGCTGCTGCCTTCCGCTGCCGCTATGACAAGGAAACCGGAGAGCAAATCTACCGAAAGCTGGATCACACCTCTACCTATCTGGAAGACGTATGGTGCTGGCCCGGCTTTGCGGAAAGCGCAACCGACGAACCCGCTGACGAATAAGCACGGTTGCCATCACCCATTGGTAAAGAGGTTTCTTATGAGCAGTTTTGACGAATTGGTTAATGCAATTTCAGCAAAAGCCAAAGCTTTCCGGTATAAGAAATCCCGCCTGACATGGTACAAAGACAAGGACAATTTAACCGTGGTGCTTTCCATAGAGCGGTCACAATATGACCCGAAGCTGTGGTATTACAATTACGGCATCTGCTTGCACGAGCTATCGAATGGGAAGCACCACTCGTTGAGCGCCTGTCAGATTCGGTATCGGGTTGATTGTACGTCCAATGGTGTTACACTTGATTCCGGTGCTGTTCTTTCCCTGCTTGAAAAATGGGAATCTATGTATGGGGACATCGGCCTTTTACGGATTTGTGCCGTGCAGGGAAAGCTGCCGCTTCAAACTTCTTTGGATGCCATTCACTATTTGACCTCCGTGGATGTTTCAGCGCTATGATTGCCCGTAACGTATTTGATTACACGCCATAAGCAAGCCCTCGCAGCATTGGGAAATCCCGGTTGCTGCGAGGGCTTTTGCTGTTATAATGCGGTCAATTCTCCCAAATGGAAGAAATACAAATACCTTTCTTTGACCGGCTTTTCATAAATCCGGCTGAGCGCTTCGGCGTAGGTTTCCAGCTGGGGGCGGTAGCGATTTGCGGTTGATGCAACTGTTTCTTTTGTCACCCGGTCGGTTTTGAAGTCCAGGACCGTGATGCCGTCCTCCTCTAAAATGGCGCAATCCACCACGCCTTGCAGAAGCACCTGCTCCCCTTCCAGTCCGTCGCCATATTTCTCCCCGTCATCCAGGATAGAAAACTTGAATTCCCGGATATACTCGGCACCGCCTTGCAGCTTTCTGCCAATATCCGTGGCAAAGAATGATGCAATGGCATCCGGGGAAACCATTGCCGCCTCCTCCTGGCTCAGAATACCGTCTGCCAGCAGACGCTGGATTTCCATCTGAACAGAAGAAGCATCCGTACAGCCCTCATACCGGATAAACTGCATGACGCGGTGAACCGCATTTCCATAAGCTTTCCCCCGGCGGGCATTTTCCCGGAAGCTGGGCTTACGCCAGGTGCGGTTGTCTGGCATCTTGCGTGTATCCTCCATAGTCTCTTCCTCTCTGGCTCCCTCCTTGCGTCCGGTTGCCGTCTGTTTGGAGGGCGCATGGGTAGCAGGAAGATGGGCATAGGAAAATTGCAGCCCCTTTTGCAGGGAGGCGACAGCCTCCGGCGGGAAGGTGGATTCCTCCAAAACGGTGTGCTCCCCCTGCGGAAGCGTTTCCTCCGCTTCCACCAGTTCAATGTGCCACGGATAGTCGTCGGTGTGCAGCTGCTCCGGTCTTCCCGCCAGAGCGTGCAGCGCTCCCGCCTCAATCCGCCGCAGCGCCGTTGCCAGAATCCAATCACCGTGGCAGTCTGCCTCCATGCACACCAGAGCTTCGCCCCCTACAATCAGACGGTTTGCCATGTCTGCCAGGCGCTTCTGTGGATTTTTCATGGTGCAGGTCATGATAAGCCGGTCTTCCGCCCGGGTCATGGCGACGTACAAAACCCGGAGTTCCTCACTGATACTCTCCCTCTTGATGGAATCGGCAATGGCAAGCTTAGAAATGGCACTGTAGCGAATGCGGTTTTGGTTATCTGCCACCGCCAGCCCCAGCCCCAAATCCTTGTCGCACAGCACCTGCTCCTGCCGATCGCTGCCGTTGAACCGATGAGACAGGCCGCAGAGGAACACAACCGGAAACTCCAGCCCCTTTGATTTGTGAATGCTCATGATTCTGACACAGCCCGCACTGCTGCCGCCGGTCTCCACCCGGCTGTCGGCCATGGTCTGCAAATACTCCAAAAACTGGTCGAGTGTGCGCAGACTGCTGCTCTCATAATCCACAGCCATCTGATAGAAGGTCTGCAAGTTCTGCTGCCTTGCCTCCGCACCGGACATCGCACCAAAAATGCTGTCCAGTCGGGTGAGGGTCAGGCAGCTTTGCAGCAGCCGGGTAAGGTTTTCCATACGGGACTTTTTTCTGAGAACGTCCAAAACAGACAAAAAATACTGAACTTTTTCGTTTTGGGACTGCTTCATGGCATCATAGATGCTGCCCTTTTTACAGTCCCCACGGAATGATGCCAGGTCATCCGCCGTAAAGCCAAACACCGGACTGGCCAGAATGCTCAGCAAAGGGATATCCAGCCGGGGATTGGCCACCGCTTGCAGCAGGGCACAGAAGGTGCTGACCTCGGGCGTATCCATCAAACTGCTGCTGCCATCCAGAGCGCAGTGAATCCCGGCCGCCTCCAAGGCATCACAGAACGGTGCTGCCATGGATCCGGGAGAGCGAAGGAGAATCACAATGTCCTCAGGAGTTACAGGGCGCAGCTGTGCGCCGTCGCGCACCGTTTCCCCAGCGGAGAGCATGGTGCAGATGCGTTTGGCCGTGAAGGCTGCCTCCTTCTCATAGGAATCTCCATCGGCAACATCCAATACATAGAGTTCCGTGGCCGCAGAGTCCAGGGGAACATGGGGAACACCCTCCCGCAATGCCTCCGCTTCTCCATATTCCAGCCCGCCCACCTGCTTGCTCATACAGGTTTCAAACACGTCATTGATACCGGAAATCACCTCAATGCCAGAACGAAAGTTGTGGCTGAGTAAAATTTTTCGTCCCTCACCCAACTTTGCATTTTCTGCCAAGGCATAGTCTGTGTATTTTTTCAAAAAAATCCGGGGGTCTGCCAGCCGGAAACGATAGATGGACTGCTTCACGTCCCCCACCATAAAGCAGTTTTGTTTTGCCCGGGTCAGTGCCTCAAAAATAGCATCCTGCACGCCGTTGGAATCCTGGTACTCATCCACCATGATTTCCCGGAATCGACTACCAATTTCCACCGCAGCTGCTGTAGGACCGGTGCGGCTTTTTCCCAGCAGCAAATCCAGCGTATCATGCTCCAAATCGCCAAAGTCCAGAATGCGGCGGCTGCGCTTTAGGGCAGCGTAATCCGCCGCAAACTGGCGGACAAGCTCCACGATGCCCTGTGCTGCTTCGGTAGATGCCCGCAAATCCGTAATCACCTGGCTGGAATCATCGGCAAAGCACCTGGTTCTGCTTTCCAGCTCTGCCTTGCAGGCATTTCGGACGACCTTAACCTGCTCGGCCAGCACCGGGTCGTATTTTTTTCCCGAAAAAGTCAGCTTTCCAAAGTCAATATTCTTCCGGGTATACACGTCATCCCAGGTTTTGCTGTCGCGCAGATATTCCAGCTGCTGCACCAATGCCCCAATGTTGGCAATTGGCTTTTCCACCCCTTCATCTCGTTCCAGGCGGCGCAAAAGCTCCCGCTGCACGCCAATCTGCACATCCAGCCAGTCAAAAAGGGAGTCCATCAGCGACTTTCCCCAGATGGTATCAGCGGCATCGGTCACCCCGTCCAGTTTCACATTGTCAAGGCAGTCGTCCAGCCACTTCTGGGGATCCTGGTGGCAACGGGCTGCACTGTATACCTTCAGGATAATGTCGGGAATGGCACGGTCATCCCGCCCCACCCCCTGAGAATCCACAAATTCCCGGAAATGATTGCCTTCACAACCATTTTCGTAGGCTCGCTCCATCAAATCCTTCAAAACCGCTTCCCGGAGGTCGGCGCATTCCGCCTCCTCTGCCACTCGAAAATCCGGAGGCAAATCCACCCGATAAGCGTACTCCCGCAAAATCGTGGAGCAAAAACCATGAACTGTTGAAATCTGAGTCAGGAACAAGCGCTGCATCTGGCGCTGCAAATGCTTGTTTTCCGGGTTCTGGGCAATGCAGCGGTTCAGACCGGCGGCAATTTTGCCCCGCAGCTCCATGGCAGCAGCCTTGGTATAGGTAATTATCAAAAATTCATCCAGGTGTGCCGGATTTAATGGGCTCATGAGGTAGTCCATCAGCCGGTCTACCAGAACCTTGGTCTTGCCCGAGCCAGCCGCCGCACTTACCAGCAGCTTGCCGCCCCGATTGTGAACCGCCATGCTTTGCGCCGGGGTCAATTTCTCAGCCATTTTTTGTCATCTCCCTTTCCACCTGCTCCCAAAACTGCTCCGCACTCATGGTCTTGTAATTGCGCCGTCCCTCCACACTGTCGCTGTGGCACACCTGCCCATAGGGACAGAAGCGGCAGGCATCGTGGGAACTGCCTCGGGTATAGGGATTGGGCTGCACATTGCCGGAAGCAATATCCTCCACCAATCCGCCCAGTACCCGCAGAATATACCCTTCCAGCAGCTGCATCTGCTGCCGGTCTGCCAGATAACCGGTGAGTTCACCTTTTTTCTCCTTCACAGGGAGGCGCTTTTTCTCCTCCCCCGGCTCCATGGCATCCAGCACTGCCCGGTCGTTGAGCAGCAAGCCCTGGCGCTTCCAATCCTTCTGGCGTTCCTTTTCTATCTGCTCCGGTTCCGGAACGCCGTCTGTAGAGATATAGCGCACCCGTGCCGGGAAATACTGCACCCCTGCCGGAATTGAATGCTCGTCAAGCAGGCTGTTTCCGCTCTTTTTCAGCGCAAACAGATACAGCAGCATTTGCAGCCCCACACCGTTGAACACATCGCAATAGTCAAAATCTTTTTTTCCGGTCTTGTAGTCTACGACGCGATAATATTCGCTGCCGGGGCTCTTCCAAACGTCTACCCGATCCACATAACCCCGCAGAAGGGCATTGATTTTGCCATTTGGAATGGGAATGGCCGGGAGAGCGCCTTCTTCCCCCGTACCGAAGCCGACCTCAAAGCCCTGCGGCTGAAAGCCGGATTGGCATAGCTCTCGCCACAGCTCCTCCACCACCATATCCAACTCCCGTAAGTTGCGGCGGAACAAGTATTCCATCCGCTGGGATTCTATTTGGTTAAAATGGGACAGGGCGTAGCGCTCTGAAAAGCCGTGAGCAATTTCCAACGTCTTTTCCAGGCTCATCGCCGGAAAGCCGCCCTGGTCGCGAACCGCTGCCGCCGTATGTTCCAGGACATCATGGACATAGCTGCCAAATTCCGCCGGGTCAACGGCTGCCGTCTTCCGCTCCTTGGCACGAAGTCCATAGTTCAGGAAATAGCTCAGGCGGCACTCTGCCTGCTTATCAACCTGGGAGGCAGAGAGCATCAGGCTGGAACCATACAGCTTGCGGATATGCTCTGGGCTGACTGTCCCCAGGCTGAAATCCGCCTGGGTGCGCGTGATCTCATAGGCTTGATCCACCCCCAATGCTTCAGCAATGGGGCGCTGCTTCCAGCGAGCCAGAAAAGCACCGGCCTCCTGGCCGTCTGCATCCGCAAAGCCGAGAGCATCCTTATACAGACCGTCACAGCCGGAAAGGTTCGCCAGCCGCCGGTAGATGAAGGAGGTCTGCTTGCCGGAAGACAGCACATACACCGATTCCAACGCGCCGCAGAATACGCCGTAAATTTCCGCAAACTCCGCCTGGACACCCTCCATGGCACCGCCGGTCAAGGGAACCCCCAGCGCCCGCAGGGTCACGCGCTCCTGGTCCGTGAGTACACCGGCAGAGCCGGAATAGGCAGGCAGACTTCCCTCCTGCGCACCCAGCAAAATCAGGTGCTTCTGGCTGTGGCAGCGCATGGAGGTTACCGGACCCAGCTGCACCACGTCCAGCACCGGTGGGATGGTGCCTACATCATACTGGCTCAGCAGCAGACGCAGCAAACGCACAAAATGCTCCGGCTCCCAATGGGTCTGCCCCAGCACATCATACATCTGCTCCAGGGCGGACATGAGAATCTCCCACAACTGGTTGAGTATCTGAGATTCCCGATTGCTTCCAGTTTCATCCAGTTCCTGTGCCATTGCTTCCAGCCGCTGCTCCATACCAACCCGTTCCAGAAATTGGTACAGCGCCTCCACCTGACTGTTGAGGGAGGAGGCATCGCGAAACCCCTGGCGCAGCTGCTCCAATGGTTCCATGAGCCGTCTGCGCTCCCGGTTCAGAAGCTCCAAGCGGCTTTTTGCCTCCTCCGTCCAGTCATTGCCCAGTCCGTCCGGATGATTTTTCCAGTCGGATAGCCAGCGGTTGCCGCGAATGTCCCAAAGGAACGCATAATTTTCCAACCGGTCGCAGGTGTCATAATCCACGCCGGACAGTGCCGAGCGGAGATAGCGGAACACACTGCGCTGGTCAAAATCCCCCAGGGCGGCATCCAGGGCGGTAAGCACCGTGGCAATCATGCTTTTTTGCAGAATATCCTCGGTGCCGGACTGATAAAGCGGGATGTGCATTCTGGCAAAAATCAGTTCTGCCAAGGGCAGGTACTTGCCCATATCCGTACACACCAGAATAATGTCCCGGTAGCGGCAGCCGGACTGCACCAGCGCCCGCACCCGGTGAGCTGCGGCCATCACCTCTGCCCAGGGGCTGTCCGCTTGGGCGGTGTCAAGGCAGCCCGCACAAGCTCCAATTTGGATGGCTCCCTGAAACAATTTTTCCCGCATGGGGCTGAGGGCATCCTCCCGCCCCGGAATCAGCTCCACCTGAACAGGGATATTCAACCGTTGCGCTGCACGGTAAATTTCAGAAGCCGTCTGCCCCGCCTTTTCAAAGGCCAATTGGCGGGAGCCGATGCTGTCACAGTTGAGGCTCACCGTGACACTGGGACTGAACTGAATCAGATGCTCCAAAATTTCCAGATGCTGGCGGGTGTAGTCTGGGAACCCATCGATATAAAACACATGGGTCTGGGCATAGTCGCTTTCTTCCAGCTGCTCCAGCAGCCAGGTCATCTGATCGCGGGGATCACGCTTTCCCTGACTGCACAACGCATCATAGCTCTCCATGAGCAGGGACAGCTCCTCTAACTTCTGGGCAAGGCTGCCTTCCGTCTGTGCGGCTGCCGCCTTTAAGTCCTGAGCGGTGATGCAGCAGCGCTTAAACTCATCCACCGCATCAATCAGCTCCGTGAGAAATTCCGGCTTGGTTTCCACCGCGGCATAAGCCTTCAGCTTGCTCGCCAGCTGACGAGCAGCAGCAGCCATGGCAACCACCCGTCCGCCGCTGTCCAGGCATTCCATAGCGCTGCTGCCCGCCTGTTCCGCTGCGCGGCGGGCAAGGCGGGTGAAGGAGAGCACCTCAGCATAGCGGCTGGCCGTATCCCCGGCAAAGCGGCAGAGCGCGCGCTCGGTTTCGTGGCTGATTAGCTCCGGGACCATCAAAATTCGCCCCTCCCGGCGGGTGTGTACGTCATCTGCCAAACGGGCGAGGATGGCATCCCGGTTTCGTGTCCAGTCCGTTCCAATTAAAAGATGCAGCATAGTACCGCCTCCTTTCCGTTTTTGTAAGTATATCATAGAATTTGTCCAAAAAACGCCCCGCTTTCCAATCCTGAAAAAACGCGGAGATGGGAACAGCCACCGCAGAGAAGCACTGCGATGGCTGTTTATCACGGCAAGCACGACACCCCGTCAGCCAGCCCATTCGGGCTGCCAGCTCCCCAAGAGGCGGAACTGGGGGCGCTTCGTGCCGAACACGTTTGCGGACTTTTCTATTCAGAAACAGGATCAGACAGGTTTTGCGATAAAGACATTGGGATAATTGTCTTTAAGCATATTGCAGACCACGGCAGCATACTCGAAGCTGGGCATAATGGCATAGACAGCGGAGCCGGAACCGGTCATCTGCATTCCCAAAGCACCATAGCTGTTGCAGATGGATTTGATGTAATTGATTTCCAGATGATCCGCCGTCACCACCGGGTCAAACACATTATAGATAAGGTCGGCAACTTTTGCAACATCCCCGGCAAGCAACGCACTTTCCATCGCCATATGGTCGGGGTGCTTGGGGATGGCAACCTGGTCAATTTTTTTGTATAGCTCCGGCGTGGAGACGGAGAACTCAGGCTTACACACCACAAAGACGCAGTCCGGCATATCCGGGAGCTTGCGCAGCAGCTCTCCCCTGCCTTCACACATGGCCGTGCCGCACAGGACGCAGAAAGGTACATCACTGCCTACCTGCGCAGCCAGCTCTGCCAGCGCGAGAATGGAGAGCGGGCTGCCATAATGCCGATTCAGCGCCCGCAGCACCGCCGCCGCGTCCGCACTCCCGCCGCCCATACCAGCACCGGAGGGAATGCGCTTGGTGATGCGAATGGTGAGGCCATTTGGGTCTTTTTTCAGTCCGTCACAATAGACCTTGGCTGCTTTCCATGCCAGATTCCGCTCATCGGTGGGAATCCCCTCCTGGGAACATTCCAGGGTCCATGGCTCTCCGGTTCCCACATCAATCTCTACATCATCCCGGATGGAGATGGTCTGCATAATGCTTTTGATGTTGTGGTAGCCGTCCTCCCGCTTGCCCAGCACATCCAGGGTCAGGTTCAGTTTTGCAAATGCGCCTTCGTATAAGGTTGTCATTGCGCGTCTCCTTTTCTGATTCATTTTCTGCTATTATAGCGCAGATTTTGCCAAATGCAATTGTCCGGTGTATTATTTTGAAAACAGGGCATGATAGGAATATCCAAAGAAAATGGAGGTAAGCACATGGATACACTGACCCTGATATTATCCATCATCGGCTGCGTCAACTGGGGCCTTGTGGGACTTTTCCAGTTTGACCTGGTTGCCTGGCTGTTTGGCGGGGCATCCAGTTTGCTCAGCCGGATTATCTACACGCTGGTGGGCCTTTCCGGACTGTGGTGCATCTCGTTTCTGTTCCGTGACCGGATATTCAATCACGGAGAATAATCTGAGCGGCAGTTCACACCGAACTGCCGCTCAACTTCGTCCATTTGATTACTTGAGGTTGCAGCGAACCACACACTCCGCCACCTGGCCGTTATACTCTGCCCGGATGGTGCAGATGCCCTTGCCAATCGCGGTCACGTTGCCATTGTAAACCGTTGCAACGCTGGAATCGCTGGTAGACCACTTGACGCTTTCGGCGGCAATGCCGTTCTCCAGTTCCAGGGTGACATACAAGCCTCGCTTAATCAGGGTGATGTCGCTCTTTTTCAGCTTCAGCACACCGGAGCTGGGCGTTGCAACCGTGCCGGTGCCGGTGGTAGTACCGGAGGTGCCGGTTGCAGGTGCCTCGGTGGGTGCTTCGGTCTCGCTGGTGGCAAAGCTGACAACTGCAGGGGTTTCGATGCGCTTATCGCCACAGGCAATCACAATCACCGTCTTGCCCTCGCCCACGGCAGTCACCCTGCCAAATTCATCGACGGTGACAACATTCTCATCACCGGAGGTATAGGTCACCTTATCGGTGGTATCCTCAGGGGCATATTTTACAAGCAGCCGCCAGTTCTGACCCTTGAAGGTCAATGTATCCATGCTGGCAACCAAAGACAAATCGGTGCAGGGAATGGTAGGCTCGGTTGCAATGGTGGGAACAGTGGGCTCCACGGTAGCCTCCTCGCCGCCAATCACAAAGGTGGGCTCGGTGGTCACGTCCACAGGTTCTGCCGTAATGGCATCCCCCTGGGGTTTGTTGCTATCACTGCCAATCTGGCTGGGCTTCCACAATTTGGTGTAAGCAATATAGCCGCTGACGGCCAGCAGCGCCAAAATCAGAACCACCAGCACAAACACCAGGAACTTGTTGGAACCGGTCTCCTCCTCTTCCTCCTCTTCCTGCACGGGGGCAGGCTGGGGGGCTGCCGGGCGGGGACGGCGGCGTCCTGTGTTTACTGCGTCATAATCGAAAACAGCCTTCCCCTTCTGAGGTGCCACATCGGGCTCTTCTTCATCCAGTTGGTAGTCATCGCTCATAATATCGTCAATATTCTCAGAAGAAGGGTCCAGAGTAGCACCCGGATTCCAGCCGCAAACTGGGCAGGGACCTGTGGAATCGTCATAGGTAGTGCCGCAGATATCGCATACAATCTTGCTCATTATAGAAACCTCCTGACCTGATGGGCGAACAGCCCATCCCTTTCGACATATTATAGCACATCTCTTTCAAGAAAACAAGCATAAACATATTGCAATTTTTGTAATTTTCGTATATGATACAGGGGATAAGGAGGCGATCACATTGCCTGAACAACCAAGTGTTTCTCCGCTGCTCGATGGGTTTACCCTGGGAGCACCGGCACACGGCCATGCGGGCGTTTGCTGCTGTCCAGCCGTGCGGGCGGACTCCCAGCGAAAATATATTGTAAAGATCATATCCATCCCTGCATCCCAAGCACAATTGGATGCATTGCTGATTACCGGTGCCTACAAGGATTCGGCTGAAGCAGCAGAATACTTCCGCTCCCTGGCAGAAGGCATCATCCGGGAATGCAAGATGCTGGAGCAGCTTTCCCGGCGGGGCGGATTTGTCCCTTATGAGGGATACCAAATGGAACCCATGCAGAAAAGCCGCACCGGATACGAGGTGTACCTGCTCAGCGGCTTCCGTCTGTCGTTGGAGCGATACATTCACCGCCATGCGGTTACCCATTTAGAGGCGGTAAACCTGGGTATTGACCTTTGTACGGCACTGGCTGCCTGTCGAGAGGTTGGAATGCTATATGTGGCGCTGAAGCCGTCCAATATCTTTATATCCAGCAAAAAGGAATATAAAATCGGCGACCTGGGTTTTGTCCCCCTGAAAGCGCTGAAATACACGCCCATGCCGGAAAAATACCGCAGCGACTACACCGCGCCGGAGTTGATGGACGACCTTTCCGTGCTCAATGAGACAGCAGACACCTACAGCGCCGGACTGATTCTGTACCGGATTTTTAATGATGGGATGCTCCCCCAGGATTTAACAAAGCCACTGCCCGTCCCCTCTGCGGCGGACGAGGAAATGGCCGGGATTCTCCTGAAAGCCTGTGACCCCAACCCCGCAAAGCGATGGAAAAGCCCTGCCGAAATGCGGCAGGCTCTGATTGACTATATGCAGCGGGGCACCATCAACGATGTGCCCATCATGAATCCCATTGGGAGCGAACCTGCGGGCAAGCCCAAGGATGAGAATACTGCTCCCGTCCCCGGTGCCATTGCTGATGATGAGACTGCCACACCACAGCTCCCGGCTGAAACAGAGGACGCATCCCCGGAAACACCGATACCAGAAGAAGCCGATGCACCGTCTCCGGGCGAAACAGCCGCAGAAAAAGTGGAGGTGCCAGAGGATGCTCCCCCGGAGGAGACATCACAGGAAGATCCGGCAGAACCGGAAAAACCGGAAGCGCCCGAGCCGGAAGCACCAGCAGACGAAACCGAGAAGATACCCGAGGAGCCGGTGTCCGCAACGGAAGAATGTTCCTTTGAAGCGCACGAAGAAGCAGCGGAACAATATGTTCTGGACATTCAGGAGATAGCATCTCCCCCTGCCCCGGATGAGGCTCCTTTGGAAGAATTCACCCCGGAGGATGCACCTCCGGAGACACCGCCGGAGCCACCGGCAGAACCGCTGGAGCTTTCTGATGTACTGGACGACATGGAACAGGCTGCCCAGGAAGCTTTTGGGGAATTCCCGTCAGAGCCGCCCCCCGCAGAGGAAGCGGAATCAGACACCATTGATGGTGAAGACCTGGATTATGAGCTGGCGGAATTGAGCAAGCTTCTGCGGGAATCCGAACGTCCCATTACCCACGAGCGGAAAGCCACACCCAATGTGGCACCGGTGGTGATTAAACAGCCAAAGAAGCGAAAATCTCCGCTGCGGGCACTTTTTGTGGTGTTCCTGCTGTGTCTGCTTCTGGCAGGCAGCGTGTGGGGATATATGTACTATATCGGTGAATATTTGCAGTCCGTAAGCGGCATCACCGTTCAGGAAGATCAGGGGAAACTGGTTGTTCAGGTAACTTCCAGTGCCCGGGAAGAACTGCTGCGCGTGGTCTGCACCGACCCCTATGGCAACAGCTACACCTCCCCCGTGGAGAACGGGAAGGCAGAGTTCAGCCAAATTACCCCTGGCACCTTCTACACCGTTCAGGTGCAGGTCAACGGCTTCCACCGGCTGACCAGCAACATTTCCGAGGTATACACCACCGCCGGAACCACCAACATTGCCGCACTCAATGCCGGAAGCGGCACTCAGGACGGGAGCGTGGCGCTTTCTATGATTGTTGACGGTGCAGAGCCTGCAAAGTGGCAGGTATACTACAGCGCCGATGGGGAGCCGGAACTCACCAAGACCTTCACCGGCCACACCGTTACCGTGGAGAACTTATCCATCGGAAAGCTTTACACATTCCGCATGGAAATTCTGGACGGCATTAACCACTATCCCGCCAACGGCCAGAACACCGTGCAGTTTGTGCCGGTGCAGCTGATTGCCGCCACTGACCTGGAGGTTACCTCTTTCGCAGACGGCAAGCTGACCCTGCACTGGAACAACACCTCCGCTACAGCGCCGGAATATTGGCTGGTAAATTGCCGCGGCGATGGCTTTGAGCAAACGCTTCAGGCAGCCGACACCACAGCAACCTTCGAGGGCATTTCCGAAGCAAAGGCCTATACGGTTGATGTGTGCGCCATGGGTATGACCCAAACCACCCGGCTGGAAATCTCCGCCAACCCCATTACCATCACCGGCTTCCAGGTGGATGATTCCGACCCCCAGGAGCTGCGGGTAAGCTGGCAGTTCCGCGGCACTGCGCCCGAAAACGGATGGCAGGTTATCTACACGTTGGACAGCAGCAATCTGCCCAGCGCCGTGAAGGTATACGATACCAACGCTGTTATAGCACCCCGGATTCCCGGTGCGGTGTATCACATCACCATCCAGGCTGCCAATGATATTTCGGTGTTTGGCGGAACGCAGAGCTACAACTGCCCCGCTGCTGCGGACTATGACAACGGCGGTGTCTCCAAGGCCAACATCAATGTGAAGCTTCTGGTGACCCCCGATGATGAAAACTGGGTGGAAAATCCGGTATCCGGTGACTCCGTGACCCAGCTGTTCACCTTGGGTCAGCCCATCTCCGTGGTACTGCAAAACAACTACGGCGTGTACCTCAATGACGATGAAATCAACATTCTTTACGTCTACCGGGATTCCGCCGGAAATGCCGCCCCCGAGCTGATTGGAGAGCAAACGCTCTCCTGGCGTGAGATTTGGGGCAGAAACAGCGCCTATACAGCAAGGCTGAATGTTCCCATTTCTCCTGTTGCGGAAGGGAACTATACGCTGGATATTTATTTTAATGGAAAACTGATTGCTTCCGCCAGTCTGAAAGTCTATTAAGGAAGAACCCGATGCAGTGTTCACGCTGCATCGGGCTTTTTACTGAACTTTCCAAAAAATAATTTGAGAAATATTCACAATTTACCGCATCGGAGTGCTATAATGAACAGCGAGGAAACGTCAGGAGGCACCGGATGAGAAACAAAAGTCATGCCATAATGGGTCGCGTTTTGCTGCGGGAATATATGCCCGGTATCTCAGCAGGGAACGCAAGGCTCTTTCTTCTGGGCTGCACCCAGCCGGACAAGAACCCCGCCACTTACATCAAAGGTTCCCTGCGCAGTCACTGGATGCGGGGACATAACTATACAAACTCCAACCGCTTCATGATGCGGCTTGCCATGCGGCTGGATGGCAAGGAGCACTTTTCCCCCTGGGACTACTATTGCCTGGGGAAGCTGATTCACTACACTCTGGACGCTTTTACCTTTGCCCATGACGAACGGTTCGGGGACAGTTTGACCGCCCACAGGCAATACGAAGTGGCACTGCAAAACTATTTTTTAGCGCAGCTGTACCGCCGCCCCATTCCCTCCTGCCACTACCGAGGCTCCCCTGCCGCGCTGATTCGGCTGATGCACACCGCCTATGCGAAGATGCCCGGCTGCATTGAAACGGACACCGGCTATGCCATCCGCACCTGTTGTCTGCTGACCCAACGGTTGACTGCACAGCTGCGGTCAAAAACAATCGCATCCTGAAAACAGCGGTTCCCTGCACGGTAAAAAGCCATGCAGGGAACCGCTTTCTATTTACCTAGACCAATCCTTTCAGAGTTTGATGATACAGTATCAGTCTTTCAGCTTCTCCACCGCGCGGGCAATGCTGGTATTCACCCGGAAGCAGCAACGGGTGATTTCATCCGTTATCTGGGTAACCCACTCGTCCTTTCCGTCCGGCTGGGGATTATCACACCAATTCGGCCAGCCTTCAATCCCTTGATAGAGGGAAGGCCAGACCGCCTCCACCGATCCTTTCACCCGCACCGGCCAGCCGGGCAGACGAAGCTCGCTGGAGCCATCCGTCTGCCACTGGTACTGGGGCAGCAGCATGGTTTTCAGAAATTCATAGGCAAGCTCCGGCTCCTTGCAGTCCGCCCCAATGGCACCGTACCAGCTCACCAGTGCCGTCACCTGTTCATTCGGCGCACGCAAGGGAATTGCCATCAGGGTCTTTCCATCCCGCTGCGCCAGGGCACTGAGGTACATCCCGCTAAAGAGGCCGCTGACATAACCATCGTGAAGAACCGCCTCCCTCCACTGCTTTGGCGTGAAGGGTACCTCCCAGGTTTCCTCCGCCTGGTCAGCCAGCCTTTGGAGCTTCTGATAACGGGCGAAAAATTCCGCCACTTCTTCAAAGGGTAGCGTGACCTCCCCCGTTTCGCTGTCAAAAAGCTCCGAAAATATCGATTCCGGCTGATAGCCGTAGACAGAAATGCCGCACAGTGCCGCCGCCAGCGGCGCATTTTTGGAAGCGAGAACGGCATCCATCACTTCCATCACAGTCATGTCCGAGCGATAGCCGCCTGTACCGTCCGATATAAAATAGAATGCGTTCATGGAAAAGCAAAGCGGCAAAACATAGCGCTGCTCCCCCACGCAGCCGGCATCCAAAACTACCTGCTGAAAATCAGCAGGATTCAGGGTTTCATCCCGGTCATAGAGGGACGAAAAATCATAAAAGGAACCGTCCTTCATTGCCTTTTGGATGCTCTTAAACAGCGGTTCTATCTTCACAGGCGTACCAAATGGCTTTTCCACCACATTTCTTGTGGGGAGGAAATACAGGTCCGGTCCGTTTCCCTGCTCCATTTCCCGGCGAAGCGTTTCTAATCGCGCTTCCCGCTCCGACTCCTCATAGGGTAAAATTTCCATCTCCAGGGTGACATCCGCGTGGCTTTCAGAAAAGGCATCCACTGCATCCTGAAGGACATAATTGAGCCCTCCCCGGTAGGTGGATTCGGTAACAATGTGAAGCACTGTTTGTACCTGACCGTAGCCGGAGGGGCAGCAGGAAAGGCACAGGGCAGCGGCAAGCAAACCTGCCATCATACGAAACTTTTTCATTGGAAGCTCCTTTCTTGACCGATGTTGTGTCTGTTATTCTACATCCTGTAGGATGATATTATTCTACTATATGTAGAATAATATGTCAAGCCCTTTTGAAAAATAAAGCAGGAGCGGCTTTTCCCACTCCTGCTCTAGTTCTATTGATTGTCCGCCGCCAGTTCTTCCAGAAATTGACCGACAGCTGCCGTGACCTGAGGGCTGTAGCGGGGCTTTGCATTGGTCATAAAGCACGCTGCAAGCAAAAGAAAGGCCGCAAGGAACGCCGATACTGCCCAGCGCGGCGGCTTCCGGTCATCCAGGATGGTATGGATTCTTTCTTTCAAGATATGGCTTCCAAATCCCGGCACCGGGGCAGCAGGTGCGGCGCAGGAAACCAGTGCCTGGGCATATTCGCGGCGGGCAGCTTGGGAAAGCCCCGCCGTTGCCGCCTGGTCGCAGGCAAGCTCCACATCCCGACAAAACAGCACATAGGCCAACCACAGCAGCGGATGAAACCAATAAATACTCAGAAGCACATAGGCAATTCCCTTCCACAGCACATCTCCTCGGCGGATGTGCGTCCGCTCGTGGGCAATCACCAACGCCATTGCCTCAGGCTGCAAGTCGGACGGAATGTTGATTTTGGGGTGCAGAAGCCCCATCACAAAAGCACCGGGCAAATGGTCACACAGCCACAGATTTCCCCGCAGATGTACCGCCTCTCCCAACCGTCGTTTCAGCCGAAGCAGCCGGAATCCGCCACACGCAAGAACACAGCCTGTCCCTGCCAGCCATAGAAGCAGGAGCCTCTGCGACGGTTCATAGGACATCCGGGACAGCGCCGTGGGAACCAGGCTGACGGTGCTCTGGATTTGCAGCGGCAGGCACAGCCGCATTGCCACCGGAACCCACAACAGCACCAGATACTTCCTTGGGCACCGTTGCAGCAGCCATCGCAGAACGCAGATAGGCAGAACCATCCACCCGGCAGCCAGCGCCATTGGAATCAGACGGGTCATTTTGATGCTCCTTCGGGATAGTCCGCAATCATGCGGCGCAGCGACTCCACTTCCTTTGCCGACAGTTTTTTCTTTGCGGTAAAGGCTGCCAAAAAAGAGGGAAAATCGCCGCCGAAGTTGTCATCCACAAAGGCACGGCTTTGACCTTCCTCAAAATCCCGGCGGGAAAGAACGGCTGTCACCACGCCGCCGCTCAGCGCAAACAGCCCCTTGTTGCAAAGCCGCTTGAGGACGGTATAGGCGGTGGTTTTCTTCCAGCCAAACACGCTCTCGCATTTTTTTGCCAGCGCAGATGCTGTCACCGGGGCAGAATCCCAAATCATTTCCGCAAACTGACGTTCAATGACACCTAACTGATAGTCACTCATTGTGTACCACTCCCTCTGTCATCATTCTACATGAAGTAGAAACAGCTGTCAAGAAAAAATCTCCCGTACAGCAGAATGTCACTCACAAAGACGTGTCCCTGCGTAAAAAACACTTGCTTTTTGTCAAGGGGCGTGGTATGATGCAGATACGTTACCGCTGGAGGCTGACTGTTATGAATGTAATTTTCAATGCAGCGCAGTTTTGCTACTATTACTATTACTTTTTTACCCATAAAAAGTAATAGCGATTTGTGCTGCAATGCTTCCAGAACGGGGCAACAGAATTTTGAAACGCCGCACGATTCGCCGTGCGGCGTTTATTTTTTAAGGGGTGTGCATTATGATTGCTATTTTGAAACACGGTACTACCCCCCAGCAGACATCCCACTTGGTGGACTGGCTGCGGGGCATGAATCTGGATGTCCATATCTCCCAGGGTAAGGAGGTAACCATCCTCGGCCTGGTGGGCGACACCAGCCGGGTGGACATGGAGCTATTAAACAGCCTGGAAATTGTGGAGGCCGTAAAACGGGTCAGCGAGCCATTCAAGCAGGCAAACCGCAAGTTTCATCCCCAGGATACGGTGGTGGAGGCAGGCGGCTCCAAAATTGGCGGCGGATATTTTGGGCTGATTGCAGGCCCCTGCTCCGTGGAAAGTGAGGAGCAGGTGGTGGGCATTGCTCGGGCCGTGAAGGAGGCAGGTGCAAACTTCCTGCGAGGCGGCGCATTCAAGCCCCGCACCTCCCCCTACGCCTTTCAGGGCATGGGCGGCGAGGGCATCAAGCTGCTGCTGAAGGCAAAGGAAGCCACCGGGCTGCCCATTGTGACGGAGCTGATGAACATCAACACCATCGACCTGTTTGCGGATGTAGACGTAATTCAGATTGGGGCGCGGAATATGCAGAACTTTGATTTACTGAAGGAAGTGGGCAAAACAAAAAAGCCTATTTTGCTCAAACGGGGGCTTGCCAATACCTTGCAGGAGCTGCTCATGAGCGCCGAATACATTATGAGCGAGGGCAATGAAAACGTGATATTGTGCGAGCGGGGCATCCGCACCTTTGAGACCTACACCCGCAACACTCTCGACCTTTCCGCCGTGCCGGTGCTCCACGAGCTGAGCCATCTGCCGGTGGTAATTGACCCCAGCCATGCCACCGGAAAGGCAAGGCTGGTGCCCAGCATGGCCTTTGCCGCCGCTGCCTGCGGGGCAGACGGCCTGATGATTGAGGTTCACAATGACCCAGAGCACGCCCTGTGCGATGGTGCCCAATCCCTGACCCCGGCACAGTTTGCAGACGTGAGCCGGAAGGTGGCGGAAATCCGCGAGGTAATGGGATGACAGTTGGAATTTTAGGTCTCGGCCTCATCGGCGGCTCTCTGGCAAGAGCCTACAAGCTGGCCGGACACACGGTATACGTCAAAAACCGTGATGAACGTATGCTGTCCTTTGCTATGCTGTCCGGTGCCGTGGACGGGAAGCTGAACGAAGATACCATCCCTCAATGTGACCTGATTCTGCTTGCCATTTATCCGGCAGGCAGTGCGGACTGGCTGGAAGCAAACGCCCCCCTGATTTCAAAAAGGGCGCTGGTGATTGACTGCTGCGGCACAAAGCAGCTGGTATGCCAGCGGTGCTTCCCAATTGCGAAAGAATACGGCTTTACCTTTGTGGGCGGGCATCCCATGGCCGGCTCCCAGTTCTCCGGCTTTAAGTACAGCCGGGCAAGCCTGTTCCAGGGAGCACCTATGGTGCTGGTTCCGCCGGTATATGATGACATGGCGCTGCTGCAGCGGGTAAAGGATGCCCTGGAGCCCTGCGGCTTCGGCTTTTTCTCCGTCACCACCGCTGCCGACCACGACCGGATGATTGCTTTTACCTCTCAGATGCCCCATATTCTCAGCAACGCCTTTATTAAATCCCCCACGGCCTTGGAGCACAAGGGCTTCTCCGCCGGAAGCTACCGTGACCTGACCCGGGTGGCATGGCTGAATCCCGGTATGTGGACGGAGCTGTTCCTGGAGAACCGTGAGAATCTGCTGTTTGAGCTGGACACCTATATTCAGAGCCTGACACAATACCGGGATGCGCTGGCAAATCAGGATGAAGATACCCTGTATCGGCTTCTGGACGATGGCAAGAAGCGGAAAGAGGAGGTAGACGGATGCAAGAAGTAACCGTTCATGCCTCCCGGGACTACCGCATTCTTATTGGCACCGGGCTGCTCCCCCGGCTGGGGCAAGAGGCTGCCCGGTGCGTCAATGGGCGCAAGGTCTGCATTGTCAGCGAAACGAACGTCTATCCCCGCCATGGTGCAGCAGCGGAAGAAAGCCTGAAAGAAGCCGGATTTACCGTTGTTTCCTATGTTTTCTCCGCAGGGGAATCCAGCAAAAATGGCCAGAATTATTTGACGCTTCTGAATTTCCTGGCAGAAAATCAGCTGACGCGGGCAGACCTTTTGATTGCCCTGGGCGGCGGCGTGGTAGGTGACCTATGCGGCTTTGCCGCCGCCACCTATCTGCGGGGCGTGGCCTTTATTCAGGTTCCCACCACACTGCTGGCGGCGGTTGACTCCTCCGTAGGCGGCAAGACCGCCATTGACCTGCCTGCCGGAAAAAATCTGGCAGGAGCGTTCTATCAGCCAAGTCTTGTGCTTTGCGACACAAACACCCTAAGTACTCTGCCCGATGAAATTTTTAGAGACGGCTGCGCTGAGGTCATCAAATATGGCATTCTCTACGACCGGAACTTTTTTGATTATCTCAGAAGCACCGGCGTTTCCTTCGACCGGGAAAAGGTCATCCGCCGGTGTGTGGAGCTGAAGCGGGATGTCGTTGCCGAGGACGAATTTGACACCGGCGCCCGGATGAAGCTGAACCTTGGGCACACTGTTGGCCACGGCATAGAGGCAAAAAGTCAATTTGCCGTCTCCCACGGCAAGGCCGTTGCCATTGGTACGGCCATTGTCAGCCGTGCCGCTGCCAAATGCGGAATGCTCTCCCAGGCGGATGCCAACGCCATTGTGGACATACTGAACGCCTACGGTCTGCCCACAACCACGGAATACAGCGCGGAAGAATTGGCTCACTTTATGCTCAGCGACAAGAAACGCAGTGGCGGCACGGTGAACCTGATTATTCCCCGGGAAATTGGCCGGTGTGAAATAATACCCACGCCGGTGGAAAAGCTGGCCGCCTTTGTGGAGGCAGGACTGTAAGCATGGATATTATCATCAAGCCAACAAGGCTCAGGGGAACGATAGCAGCCATTCCCTCCAAATCCCAGGCGCACCGGCTGCTGATTTGCGCCGCCTTTGCAGATCGGGAAACACGCCTATACTGCCCGGACACCAACCGGGACATTGAGGCCACCGCCGACTGTCTGCGGGCGCTGGGCGCAGAAATCCTGCGGGATGCAGGCGGCTATACCGTCTTTCCCGTCCAGTCCATCCCTCAGTCTGCGGCACTCCCCTGCCACGACAGCGGCTCCACTCTGCGTTTTCTGCTGCCGGTAGTTGGTGCCCTGGGGGTGGATGCCACCTTTCAGCTGGAAGGGCGGCTGCCCCAGCGTCCCCTCAGCCCCCTGTGGGAAGAAATGGAACGCATGGGCTGCACCCTCACCCGCACCACCGCAGATACTATCCGTTGCCAGGGCAAACTGCAATCCGGCAGCTACACCATCAGCGGCAGCGTATCCAGCCAGTTCATCACCGGGCTGCTGCTGGCGTTCCCGCTGATTTCCGGGAAAAGCCAGCTGGAAATTACAGGAAAACTGGAATCCGCACCCTATGTGACCATGACCTTAAAAGCCATGGAGCAATTCGGGGTCATGGTACGGAATTTATCCGTTGCCGGTAACCAGGATTTCACTTCTCCCGGTACGGTAACGGTGGAAGGCGATTGGAGCAACGGCGCATTCTTCCTGGCGGCAAAGGCGCTGGGAAGCAATGTAACGGTAACCGGCTTGCGCGCAGACTCTCCCCAAGGCGACCGGGCTGCGGCGGAACTGCTGCCCGGCCTGGAAAAGAAGCTGATCATCGATGCCGCCGACATTCCTGATTTGGTGCCCATTCTCGCCGTGACAGCAGCCTGTAAGCAGGGCGCTGTGTTCACGAACATCGGACGACTGCGGCTGAAGGAATCTGACCGGGTGGAATCGGTGAAGGAAATGATAATTGCACTGGGCGGCACAGCAGAGTCGGACGCAGAGACACTGACTGTCCAGGGAACCGGGCTGCACGGCGGCACAGTGGATGCCAGAAACGACCACCGCATTGCCATGTCCGCTGCCATCGCCGCCACGGCGTGCAGGGAGGACGTGATTATCCTGGGGGCGCAATGCGTGGAGAAATCCTACCCCCGTTTCTTTGCAGAATACAGAAAGCTGGGAGGACGCTATGAGCAGTACCTACGGTGAACACCTGAAATTATCCCTTTTCGGCCAGTCCCACGGGGCGGCCATTGGCATGACCCTGGACGGCATCCCCGCCGGACTCCCGGTGGATTTAGAGCAGCTGCAGCAGTTCCTCCAGCGCAGAGCACCGGGGCAGAATGACTTTTCCACCCCGCGACGGGAGGAGGACAGGCCGGAATTCCTCAGCGGCTTGCTGGATGGCTATACCTGCGGCGCACCCATTGCGGCCATCATCCGCAACAACAACACCCGCTCCGGGGATTATTCCAATCTAAAGGACTGCCCCCGGCCGGGGCACGCGGACTACACCGCCCAGGTCAAATATGGCGGTTACCAGGACTGCTCCGGCGGCGGCCATTTTTCCGGACGCATTACTGCCCCCCTGTGTGTTGCGGGTGGACTGTGCAAGCAATGGCTGGAAGCGAAGGGTATTCGCATTGGTGCGC
Source organism: uncultured Eubacteriales bacterium (assembly GCA_900549705.1). Lineage (GTDB taxonomy): Bacteria > Bacillota > Clostridia > Oscillospirales > Oscillospiraceae > Faecousia. The sequence goes on along the minus strand of URPI01000002.1, from coordinate 15,691 downwards.
ACATTGCCTCCATTGAAAGAGCAGAAGATACGCCCTTTGACCCGCTGAACCCACAACTGGAGGCAGTCTGCCAGGATTTTCCCGTGCTGGACACTGCTGCCGGGAAAGCCATGCGGCAAGCCGTTGCCCAGGCCAAGGCAGAACTGGACAGCGTGGGCGGCATCATTGAATGCGCCGTCACCGGGCTGCCCGCCGGACTGGGGGAACCCATGTTCGGCGGCGTGGAAAGTAAATTTTCGCAAATTCTCTATGGCATTCCCGCCGTGAAGGGTGTGGAATTTGGCATCGGGTTCGGCGCGGCACGGCTGCGGGGCAGCATTAACAACGATACCTTTGAGATGGCCGATGACCGCGTTGTTACCCGCACCAATCACTGCGGCGGCATCTTGGGCGGCATCACCAACGGAATGCCCCTGATTTTCCGGGTCGCCATCAAACCGACACCCTCCATTGCAAGGCCGCAGCAAAGTGTGTCCCTTTCAAACAGAACCAATCAGGAACTGGTTATCAAAGGTCGCCACGATCCCTGCATTGTGCCCCGGGCGGTTCCGGTGGTGGAAGCAGCTGCCGCCATTGCCCTGTTTGATTTGCTGCTTGAAAAATAAACGCCCGACAGGAGAGGAACTATCCATGGATATTACCGAGTTACGCAGTGAAATTGACAAGATTGATGACGAATTATTGAAGCTATTCTGCGCCCGAATGGAAATTTCCGCCCAGGTGGCGGACTACAAACGAGAGCGAAATCTGCCGATTTTTGTTCCTGCCCGGGAGCGGGAGATTCTGCAAGCCGTGGGGCAGAAGGCCGGGGCGGAGCTGGCGGGCTATGCGCGGAGTCTCTACTCCACCATCTTTGAACTGAGCCGAAGCTATCAGGCCAAGCGCAACGGGGCAGAAACGCCTCTGTTCCGGGAGATTACCGCCGCCATTGAAAACACCCCGAAGCTCTTTCCCCGTTCCCCCATGGTAGCCTGTCAGGGAGTGGAAGGCGCTTACTCCCAGCTGGCCTGCGAGAAAATTTTTCAAAGTCCCATGATTCTCTATTTCAAGAATTTTGACGGTGTTTTCTCCGCCATTGAGCAAGGAATGTGCCAATATGGCATTCTGCCCATCGAAAATTCCACAGCCGGATCGGTCAACCAGGTGTACGACCTGATGATACAGCACAATTTTTCCATTGTGCGCACCTTTCGGCTGAAGATTGATCACAACCTGCTGGTCAATCCCGGCACAAAGCTGGAAGACATCAAGGAAATATACTCCCACCAACAAGCCATCAGTCAGTGCGCCGGTTTTTTGAGCAGACTCTCCGGGGTGAATGTCATGGCGGTGGAAAACACAGCGGTAGCCGCCCAGATGGTGGCACAGTCCGGGCGGCATGATGTGGCCGCCCTGAGCAGCCGCTCCTGCGCCCAGCTGTATGGCCTGAACAATATTGCCTCCGGCATCCAGGACAAGGGCAACAATCGCACCCGATTTATTTGCATCAGCAAGAATCTGGAAATCTATCCCGGCTCCGACAAAACCAGCATCATGATGATTCTGAACCACAAGCCCGGTGCCCTTTACAAAGTTCTGGCTCGGCTCTACACCCTGGGCATCAATGTGACCAAGCTGGAATCCCGCCCACTGCCCGACCGGGAATTTGAATTTATGTTTTATTTTGACCTGGAAACCTCCATTTACTCCGAAGAATTTGTGCAGCTCATGTGCGAACTGGACGATTTCTGCGAGGAATTTAAATATCTGGGAAGCTACACGGAGGTGGTATAGATGAAATGCGGCCTTTTGGGCAGAAAGCTGGGACACAGCTACTCCCCCCAGATTCATGCTCTTTTGGGAAATTATAGCTATCAGCTGTTTGAAAAAGAGCCGGAGGAAATCGGAGATTTCCTGAAGAATGGAGATTTCACCGGCCTGAACGTGACCATTCCCTACAAAAAAGAGGTCATCCCGTTCCTGGATGAGCTGTCCCCGGCGGCGGCGCGTCTGGGCGCGGTCAACACCATTGTGCGCCGGGATGGAAAACTCATTGGTCACAACACGGATTATTTTGGCTTCCGCAGGCTGGTGCAGGAAAGCGGCTTGCAGGTAGCCGGAAAAAAGGTGCTGGTGCTGGGCAGCGGCGGTGCCTCCAGCACAGCAGTGGCGGTATTGCAGGAGCTGGGAGCCAAGGTAACCGTCATCTCCCGCTCCGGCGAAAATAACTACGAAAACTTAGACCGCCACGCCGATGCCGCCGTTATTGCCAACACCACCCCAGTGGGGATGTACCCCAACACCGGTAAGAGTGCCCTCAGCCTGGAGGGCTTCCCCCGGCTGGAAGGAGTGCTGGACGCAGTGTACAATCCCGCCCGGACACAGATTCTTTTAGATGCGGAACGCCGGGGGCTGGCAGCGGTCAATGGGCTGTGGATGCTGGTTGCACAGGCAAAAGAGAGTGCCGAGTGGTTCACCGGTGAAGAAATTCCAGACAGCCGCATTGCAAAAATTCACCACACCTTGCGGCTGCAAATGGAGAATATCATCCTCATCGGGATGCCCGGCTGCGGCAAAACCGCAGTTGGGCAGCAGCTTGCACAAAAACTTGGCAAAAAATTTGTTGATGCCGATGAATCATTAGAAGCCAGAGTTTGCCGTAAAATCACCGACATCATCCCTAACGACGGGGAAGCCGCCTTCCGGGAAATGGAATCGGAAACCCTGGCGGAACTGGGAAAGCAGAGCGGTCTTGTCATCGCCACCGGCGGCGGCTGCGTCACCCAGCCGCAGAACTATCCGCTGCTCCACCAGAACGGCACCATCTTCTGGCTCAAACGGGAATTGGACAGGCTGCCTACCGACGGGCGACCCTTGTCCCAAAAAAGAACACTTGGCCAGATGTACGAAGCACGGATGCCGCTGTACCTCCGCTTTGCGGATGCAGCAATCTCCAACGATGGCTCCATTGCAGAAACGGCATCTGCCATTTGCAGGAAATTGGAGGAAACAACATGAAGTTTCTTGTCATCAATGGCCCCAATCTGAATTTTCTTGGTATCCGAGAGCCGGATATTTACGGAAAAAACACCTTTGCGCAGCTGCTTGCTTCTCTGGACAGCTGGGGAAAAGAACTGGACATTGAAGTGGAGCAATACCAGAGTAACCATGAAGGCGACCTGGTAGACCGGATTCAGGAAGCCTACGAAAAAGTGGACGGCATTGTGATTAACCCTGCTGCCTATACCCACACCAGCGTGGCCATTTTGGATGCGCTGAAGGCCGTTGGCATTCCGGCAGTGGAGGTACACATCTCCGATGTGGATGCCCGGGAATCCTTCCGGCAGATTTCCTACGCTGGGATGGCCTGCAAGCACACCATCAAGGGGCAGGGCTTTGATGGCTATCGGCAAGCGATGATCTGGCTGAAGGATTATCTGGCGCACTAACCCGCACCGGGCAGTGTAACGCTGCCCGGCGTTTTTTTGTTGACGAAACTGGCATTGTGTGGTAAATTGATAGGGTAAAAAGAAATTCCTTTGGAGAATACCACCACGTTTGGAGTACATGGAATGGAAAACAGAGAGACCATTTGCCTATTAAACGATTCGTTCCCCCCGGTTATTGACGGCGTTGCCAATGCAGTAAAAAACTATGCCAATATTATTTACGCCTCCGGCGAAAGCCCGGTGGTCATTACCCCCGCTTACCCCGGAAGCAACGATGCGCAATTCCCCTACCCTATTGTGCGCTATCCCAGCCTGGATTTCAGGAAGCTGACCGGCGGATACACGGCGGGCATTCCCTTCTCCCCTGCCATCACCCGGGAGCTGGAGGGGCGGGAGGTTGCAATTCTTCACTCGCACTGCCCCATTGCCTCCAATTTTCTGGGGCGGGAGCTGCGCCGGGTGCTGGATGTGCCCCTGGTCATGACCTACCACACAAAATTCGATGTTGAAATTCGGAAAAACATCAAAGGAAAGCTCCTGCGGACGGGCAGCGTCAAGGCGCTGGTGCAGAACATCAGCGCCTGTGATGAGGTTTGGGCGGTGAGTTCCGGGGCAGCGGACAACCTGCGCTCCATGGGCTTTGAAGGTGAATGTATCGTCATGCCCAATGGTGTTGACCTGCCTCTGGGCAGCGTTTCCGACGAAGCCGTGTACACGGCAACCGCCGGTTTCGACCTGCCGGATGGTGTGCCGGTGTTCTTGTTTGTTGGCCGGATGATGTGGTACAAGGGGCTAAAAGTTATCGCCGATGCCCTGGCTATGCAAAAGGCAGCCGGGGTGGACTATCGAATGGTATTTGTAGGCAGCGGCGCAGAGCTGGAAGCCTTCCAACGCTATATAGTGCGCATTGGAATCATGGACAAGTGCATTTTCACCGGTTCCATCCACGACCGAGAGCTGCTGCGTGCCTGGTATTGCCGGGCAGATTTGTTTCTTTTCCCCTCCACCTTCGACACCAACGGTCTTGTGGTGCGGGAGGCGGCGGCTTGCTCATTGGGTTCCGTTTTGATTGGCGGAAGCTGCGCCGCTGAGGGAATCACCGACGGCGTGAACGGTCTGCTCATTGAGGAGAGCGCTGAGAGCATGAGCGCTTGCCTGACAAGGGTTTTGCAGCAGCCGGGGATAATGCAGCAGATTGGCAAAAACGCTGCCCGGGATTTGTACCTGTCCTGGAACGATGCCGTCCACAGCGCCATGAGTCGGTATGAAATTGTTATTGACCGCTACCGCAGCAGGCAACGCCCCGCTCACCAGGAGCCAATGGAGCAGCTGCTGAACGCAGCAGGGGTGCTGATGGAGGATTTGACACAGCTGCCCAATCTATTTTCTCCCCACCAGGAAGAATGAACGACTCTCCCATCTTGAAAAAACGAAAGGAGCCACACGCATATGTATCGCATTCTGGAACTCAACCCCCAGCTTGCCCCCTTTGCCGGGGACATCGACCTGCGCATGTTTCTCTATCGCGCCACCCGTGACCGTATCCTGAAGGAGGGGCAAAGTCTGAACGACTTTGCCAACGCCTATGAGTTTTTCGGCTTCCATCATGTTGATGGCGGCTGGTACTATCGGGAGTGGGCACCAAGCGCCTATCAGCTGTACCTAGAGGGAGATTTCAACAACTGGAATCAGACCAGTCACCCCCTGACCCCCATTGGAGATGGAAACTGGGAGATTTTTCTGCCCGGTGACGATGCCCTGTGGGATGGGTGCAAGGTAAAAACCGTTGTGGATGCCAACATGACCCGCACGGAGCATATTCCCCTGTATGCCCGCCGCGCCGTGCAGGACAAGGAAACCCGGCTTTTCTGCGCCGAGGTGGTGGACGACCGGAAAACCTTCCAATGGACAGACCAGAGCTTCAAAGGGGAAGACTCCCTGTTCATTTACGAAGCCCATGTGGGTATGGCACAGGAGGAGGGCAAGGTTGGCTCTTACCGTGAATTTGCCGACCTGATTCTTCCCCGCATTAAAAAGGCAGGCTATAACACCGTGCAGTTGATGGCCATCATGGAGCATCCCTACTATGGCAGCTTTGGTTATCAGGTTTCCAACTTCTATGCCGCTTCCAGCTGGTTTGGAAAGCCGGAGGATTTAAAGTATCTTATCAACACCGCTCACAGCATGGGCATCCGGGTGCTGCTGGATGTGGTTCACTCCCACGCCGTCAAGAACACCGCCGAGGGCATCAATATGTTCGACGGCACAACCTGGCAGTTCTTCCATGATGGCCCCAAGGGTGACCACCCCGCCTGGGGAACCAAGTGCTTTGACTACGGCAAAACCGGTGTACTCCACTTCCTGTTGAGCGATCTGAAATTCTGGATGACGGAATACCACTTTGACGGATTCCGGTTTGACGGCGTAACCTCCATGCTCTACCACGACCACGGCCTGGGCACGGACTTCAATACCAACGACAAATACTTCTCCTTCAACACCCATACCGAAGCCATCACCTATTTGCAGCTGGCAAATGAGCTGATTCACCAGGTGAACCCCGCAGCCATCACCATTGCGGAGGATATGTCCGGTATGCCGGGTATGTGCCTGCCAATCTCCGACGGCGGCATCGGCTTTGACTATCGGCTGGCCATGGGATTGCCGGATATGTGGGTGCGCACCGTTAAGGAGAAAAAGGATGAATTCTGGGACATCTTCAAGCTGTGGTGTGAGATGTGTATGCGCCGTCCGGGTGAGGGTACGGTTGCTTATGTTGAAAGCCACGACCAGGCTCTGGTTGGCGACAAGACCATGATCTTCCGGCTGGCCGACGCGGCTATGTACACTGACATGGAGAAAACCACCCACAACCCCGTGATTGACCGCGCCATCGCCCTGCACAAGATGATTCGGCTGTTCACCATGGCGGGCGGCGGCGAAGCGTACCTGAACTTTATGGGCAACGAATTTGGCCACCCGGAATGGATTGACTTCCCGCGGGAGGGCAACGGCTGGAGCTTCCACTACTGCCGCCGCCAGTGGAGTCTGCGGGACAACCCGAAGCTGAAATACGAGTGGTTGGGGCAGTTTGACGAAGACATGGTTCATCTCGCCAAGGAGGCAAACCTCTTTGACCAGCGGATGGGCAACCTGCGGCTGATTGTCTTCTACCGCAGCGGACTGCTGTTTGCCCTGAATTTCAGCCCCTGCAATTCCTACACCGATGTAGAAATTTCCCTGCCGGATATTGCGGATTATGAGGTTGCCATGTGCAGCGATGACGCAAAATACGGCGGCAACGATTTGGTTGCCCATATGAAATACCCCGCTCAAGTGGATAAAGAGGGCAACTCCACCATTAAGCTCTATCTGCCCGCCAGAACCGCCGTTGTGCTGAAAGAGCTGAAACGACCCAAAGAGGCGGAAAAGCAGAAATAAAGTAGAATACTATTGAATTGAAACGTCCACAATTTACGAGTTCTATCCTGGAGCTGGCAGCCCGAACGGGCTGACTGAAATGCCCGCAGGCGCCATGCAACACCCTTCCAGGGGAGACACAGGCGCTTCGCACCGAACTCAATTATGAATTTTTCTATTTAGGAACAGTATAAAATATCCTCCTGCCGAGCAAAATGGCAGGAGGATTTTTTCAGCATTTTTTACTTCAGCAAGGCTTCCAAATCCGCTTCCGGGGTGGTGATGGGCGCAATTCCGAAATGCTCGACCAAGTAACTGAGCACGTTGGGAGAAAGAAAGGCCGGCAACGTGGGGCCGAGGCGGATATTCTTGATGCCCAGGTGCAGCAGCGTCAACAGAATGCAAACGGCTTTCTGCTCATACCAACTCAGCACCATAGAAAGCGGGAGGTCATTGACGCTGCAATCAAAGGCGTTTGCCAGCGCCAGAGCTATCTGAATGGCGCTGTAGGCATCATTGCATTGACCCACATCCATCAGCCGAGGCAGACCGGCAACCACGCCCAAATCCAGGTCATTAAAGCGATACTTGCCGCAGGCCAGGGTGAGCACCACTGTGTCGCTGGGGGTATTCCTGACGAACTCGGTATAATAGTTCCGGCCAGGGCGGGCACCGTCGCAGCCACCCACCAGGAAGAAGTGGCGGATTTGACCGGCCTTCACGGCTTCCACCACCTGTCCCGCCACGCCCAGCACCGTATTGCGGGCAAAGCCGGTCATGACACTGTGACCGCCGTTAACACCGGTAAACTCCCGGGCTTCCGGGTAGCCGCCCAACGCCAGTGCCTTTTCGATGATGGGGGTAAAATCCTTGTCGTCCCCGATATGCTGCATTTCGGGGTAGGATACCACAGCGGTGGTGAACACCCGGTCGGCATAGCTGCTGCGAGGCGGCATCAGGCAGTTGGTGGTGAACAGGATGGGAGCGGGAATATTCGCAAATTCCCTGGTCTGATTTTGCCATGCAGTGCCGAAATTACCCTTGAGGTGGGAATACTTTTTCAGCTCCGGGTAGGCATGGGCCGGCAGCATTTCGCCGTGCGTATAGATGTTGATGCCCCTTCCTTCGGTCTGCTCCAGCAGCAGCTTTAGGTCGTGCAGGTCATGGCCGGTAATCACGATGAAGGGGCCTGGTTCCACCGTCAAAGGAACGGTTGTGGGAACGGGATGGCCATAGGTTTCCGTATTGGCTCTGTCCAGCAGTGCCATGCACGCCAGGTTCTTCTCCCCTACTTCCATCACAACAGGAAGCAGCTCCTCCATTCCCCAGTCCTCTCCAATGGCAAACAACGCTTTGGCGAAAAAGCGATTCACTTCTTCATCCATATAACCCAGCACCATGGCATGGTGTGCATAGGCAGCCATGCCCCGCACACCGAAAAGAATCAGTGATTTGAGGCTGCGGATGTCCTCCTGCGCGTTCCAAAGCAGCTCCATATCATAGTCATCATTGCGGCCGCAGGGAGATGCACAATTGATGCAATCCGGGTGCAGGCGGTTCTTTTCCTGGTGAACCCGGTAAATCATATCCAGGATGGTGCGCTCGTTGAAATTGACATTGGTCACAGTGGTGAACAGACCTTCCACCATGATTTTCCAGGTCTGAGCGGTAGGCTGAGCATCCCCATCGGTGGCACGCGCCAGGCCAACAAGGGCACCGGTCAGCTCATCCTGAAGCTGTGCAACCGCGGCAGACTTGCCGCACACGCCCATTTTTCCGGTGCAGCCGCTGCACCCCGCAGTCTGCTCACACTGAAAGCAAAACATATTCTCCATAAAATCTCCTTATTATCTGTCCAGAATTCTGCCATCAACAGAAATGGTTACCACCTGCCAGGGAATAAACTTCCCGCTGTCTTGCAGTGCCGTCTTTGCGGCGCGTTCCAGTCCGCCGCAGCAGGGAACCTCCATGCGGACAACCGTAACGCTTTGAATATCGTTGTTTCTGATAATCTCTGTCAGCTTTTCTGTGTAGTCCACGCTGTCCAGCTTCGGGCAGCCCACCAACGTAATGCGTCCCTTTATAAACTCCTCGTGGAAGGCAGCGTAGGCATAGGCAGTACAGTCGGCGGCAATCAATAGCTTGGCACCTTGGAAGAAGGGCGCACTGGTGGGAACCAATTTGATTTGCACCGGCCACTGGGAAAGTCTACTGACGGGCTTCAGAGCACTGACCGGCTCCTCAGCACGAGTAAAGCTGCGCATCTGCTTACTCGGGCATCCATGGGGCGCTGATGCTGCATTCTTTTGCTTGTTGGCCAAAACAGCTGCTTCGTCATAGGCTGCCGCTTCCCGCTCCACAAAGGAAATGGCACCAGCAGGACAGGCGGGCAGACAGTCACCGAAGCCATCGCAATAATCATCCCGCATCAACTGCGCCTTTCCGTCCACCATGGCGATAGCACCCTCGTGACAGGCCGCAGCGCAAGCGCCGCAGCCATTGCATTTTTCTTTGTCGATTTCAATAATTCGTCGTTTCATGGTTAATTTCCCCTTAAAATGTTATGATAATTGCAGGAAGTGTTTCTCTCACCTGCTGGAATTTTTGTTTCATGCTTGCATCTACGCCCAGATTATAATATAATGCAGAGGATATGTCGGTTGAATTTTCAACAGAAGGAATTTACATGAATGATTTTTTATCAGTAATCCGCAACTCCCGTCTCTTTTCCGGGGTATCCGAAGAAGAATTGACTGCAATGCTCAGCTGTCTGGGGGCGCGGCAAATGGATTTTCCAAAGGATTCCTTTTTGCTGCGCGCCGGTGGCAGCGTGGATTCCATTGGGCTGATTCTCTCCGGAACCGTCATGATTCTCCAGGAGGACATCTGGGGCAATCGGAACATTTTATCAAAGCTGGGTCCGGGGCAGACCTATGCGGTTTCCTTTGCCTGTGTCCCAGGCAGTGCCATCAACGTCAGTGTGCTTGCCCAAACGGAGGTCACCGTGCTCACCATGAACGTGGGGCGCATTCTCACCATGTGCCCCTCCAATTGCAGCCATCACAGCCTCGTTCTGCGAAATCTATTGGAGGATTTAGCCGGCAAAAACCTCCGCTTAAACGAAAAGCTGACCCATATGGGTCAGCGTACAACGCGGGCAAAGCTCATGTCCTACCTCTCGGCAGAGGCACAGCACCACAACAGCCTGGAATTCGACATTCCCTTCACCCGGCAGCAATTGGCAGATTTTCTGGCCGTGGAACGCAGCGGCCTATCCCTGGAGCTTGGAAAAATGCGGGATGAGAGGCTGCTGGATTTCCACAAAAGCCACTTTACTTTGCACACGCAGGAGCGATAACATACGCTTCGTTAGTCCAGCACCAGCTCCACCGGACAATGGTCTGATCCCAGAATTTCTGAGCGGATGTTTGCCTCCCGAATTTGAGAAGCAGCACGGTTAGAAACCAGAAAATAGTCAATACGCCATCCGGCATTCTTCTCCCGGGCGTGGAACATATAGCTCCACCAGCTGTAAGCACCGGTTTCCTCGGGATGGAGATACCGGAAGCTGTCCGTAAATCCCAAATCCAGCGTTTTTTGAAAACTCTCCCGCTCCTGGTCGGAAAAACCTGCGTTTCCACGATTGGCGGCGGGATTTTTCAGGTCAATCTCCTTGTGGGCAACATTCAAATCACCGCAGACAATCACCGGCTTATTGGCATCCAACTCCGTCAGCCTTGCGCGGAAGGCTTCGTCCCAGTTCAGGCGATGGTCAATGCGGGCAAGCTCCCGCTGGGCATTGGGCGTATAGCAGGTAACCAAATAAAAATTCGGATATTCCAATGTAATCATTCTTCCCTCGGTGTCCAGCTCCGGCACACCGACACCATAGGTAACAGAAACGGGCTCCTCTTTTACAAAAACTGCCGTACCGGAATAGCCCTTTTTGTCGGCATAGTTCCAATACAGGCGGTAACCGGGCAGCTCCAGGGAAAGCTGGCCGTCAGAGAGCTTTGTCTCCTGTAGGCAGAAAACATCCGCATCCGTTCCCATAAAATAATCCAAAAAGCCCTTGCCGATGCAAGCACGCAGGCCGTTGACATTCCAAGAAACAAATTTCACCTATTTTTCCTCCATTGAGCGCGGTGCAGGCTCCATTTCATTGTTTCAGAGCGTACCACACCGCAAGTTATTCATTGACGCAATCCAAAAAAGCTGGTATAATACCAGAAATCCCACTCATCGGGGATTTGATTGTTTCTAATTATACACGATTTTCTGTGGCCGGGCAAGACCGGTCTGCCCTACTTTGAGGAGAATTATGAAAAAGCATTCCGTTTCATCCCGTTTATTATGTTTGCTGTTGGTTTTCTTCTGCATGGCGCAAGTTGCTTTTGCCGAAGAAGTACCGACGGAAACCCGTTATGTGGCCGTAGATGGACCATCGGCCAACATTGACCTTGCCTTTGGCAGTGTGTGCATCCTCAATGGCTGCCGCACCGTGGATGGCTATGTCCCGTTGGCAGGCTCGGAACGGCGGCTGGACACCGCCCAGGCGGCCTTTGCCTTCGAGCGGAACACCGGAACGCTGGTGTATTCCATGAACCCCGATACCAGGCTTCCCGTTGGCGGCCTTGCCAAAATGGTCACCATGCTGCTGACACTGGAATACTGCAATATGGATGACATTGTCACGGTCACCAACAACAAGCGTTTCCCCTCCGGTCAGCAGCATGTGAACCTGAAAAATGACGAACAGCTGTCGGTTGAAGACTTGCTATACTGCGTTGTGTTGGCCAACGCCAGTGACGCCTGCATCGTTCTGTCGGAACGGGTGTCCGGCAACACGGAAGCCTTTGTAGAAAAGATGAACGCCCGCGTCCGGCAGATGGGCTGCACCAACACGAATTTCACCAACGTCTACGGCGGCGACAGCGGCCAGGCCTACACCACTGCCAGAGATATGGCCCGCATCACCATGGAGTGCATCAAAAACGAGAAATTCAAGGAACTCTTCTCTGCACAGAAGTACACCGTTCCCGCAACCAACCGCTCTGATGAGCGTGTGGTGGAATCCACTAACTATTTTGTTTACAGTACGAACATCACCAAGTTTTATGATCAGAAGGTCAACGGCGGTTTCCAGAGCTATTCCACAGGCACCGGCGCAAGCCTCGTGTGGACTGCCAACTATCACAATATGGACATGGTTTTTGTCGTCCTGGGCTGCACCCGTCAGTACTATGAAAATGGTTGGCAGGTTAAAGTATACGGTAACTTTGAAGAAGCCCAGACCCTCATGAATTATGTTTACAGCAACTTCAAGGCAACCCGGATTTTGTATAATGGGCAGGCGCTCAAGCAGTTTCATGTTTCCGGTGCAGACAACGACATGGTAGCAGAGCCCCACCTGGATTTGGACACCATTCTGCCCAACGATGCCCACATGGATAACCTCATCATGGAATACACCGACACCGGTCTGACCGCGCCCATTACAAAGGGCGATATGGTGGCCACAGTGCAGGTTTGGTATCGCAACACCTGCTTACACGAAGCGGAGCTATATTCCATGCAGGATATCCGCAAATCCACCGACACGGGGCTGTCCATTCTGGGCGGCGCTGACCGAAGCGACTCGGAATCTCGACTTTCTAAATTTGCACTGATTTTCTGCCTGACAGCATTGGTAGCAGTAGGCGGTTATCTGGTGATCAATAATGTGCTCCGAATGCGCCGCCGCGCCAGAGTCAGACGACGCAGAAGCCAGCAGAGGAGGCGCGATTACTGATGCTTGACTGGACATCGCTGGAGGAAAGCTGCCTATCGTGCCGGGGCTGTGGTCTGTGCGAAACCCGGCATCATGTGGTGTTTGGCGTTGGAAAACGGGATGCAGACATCCTGTTTGTGGGAGAAGGCCCCGGTGAGCAAGAGGATTTGCTGGGAGAGCCTTTTGTCGGCCCGGCAGGAAAACTGCTGGATGATATGCTGAGTATTATCGATATTGACCGAACCAATTGCTATATTGCAAACATTGTCAAATGCCGCCCGCCCCATAACCGCGATCCTCAGGAAGCAGAGCAGGATGCCTGCATTGGATTCCTGCGCAATCAGGTAACCCTCATCAAGCCGAAGATCATTGTCTGCCTGGGCAGAATTGCCGCGATGCGCCTGATTGACGGAAAATACCGCATTACAAGGGAACATGGTACCTGGGTCAGACGCGGCAATATGTGGATGACTGCCCTTTACCACCCCTCTGCACTGCTCAGAGACCCCATGAAGCGTCCCGAAACCTTTGAAGATTTGCTTTCCCTGCGGGCAAAAGTCCAGGAGCTAGGCATCCAGCTCTAAAAAAGGGTTGACAATCACAGGATTTTCCGCTATAATTAACTAGCTTCCTGTGATGCTAGTGTAGCACAGTCGGTAGTGCATCTCACTCGTAATGAGAAGGTCGCCTGTTCGAGTCAGGTCACTAGCTCCAGAAAAACACCCGGTTTTCTAGTAAAACCGGGTGTTTTTGTAACTTTTTGAACATTGTAAAATCGGCTGATTCTCCGCTTGGGTACTATTTGGGTACCGAAGCGGAAATTTTTTATTTTTAGGCGTGTTTCACCAAAACATTTTCCAGAATGTCCGCCGCCTTTTTATCGGTGGACTCCAGGAAGTGTGTGTAGATATTCAGGGTGGTGCTTGTCTCCGCATGACCCAGGCGGGCAGACACGGAACGGATGCCCTGATTGTTTGCAATCAGCAGTGTGGTGGAGGTATGCCGGAGGCCATGCAGGGGAATCACCGGCAATGGCTCCTTGTGACTTTCATTGTACCGGAGGATAGAATCATGGAATGCCTGATAGGGTGTGCTGTAGCTCATCAGCTTGCCGTTCTCCTGAACGAATAGCCACTCTCCTCCCTGCCAGTAATCCCCCACGCTCAGCCGATAGCGGAGACGCTCAGTTTTCATGGCCTTAATCCGGAGGGTGAGGAAATGGGGAATGGCAACCTTGCGGAAGCCGTGCTTCGTCTTCGGCACTTTGACAAACTACTCCCCCTTGGTGTACCCAACAGACTTGGAGACCGTCACCACGTCCTTCTCAAAATCGATGTCTGCCCATTCCAGCGCCAACAGCTCCCACTTGCGGAGACCGGAGAACAGCGCTAGGTAGATGAATACCTTTAACTGCTCCTGTAGCTCCTTTGTCCGGGTATGATCCCCCACCTCGTAGGGAATGCCCGTATCATCGGTCCTGCTGTGACCTTTGGTAGTGACCTGATAGGGCTGTTCGATAAATTCCCAAAAGGCAGTGCACTGTTCCGGTGTCCAGAACTTGAGCGTTTCAGCGGTGGGTGCCGCCTCAAAATGCACCCGTTCCAGCGGGTTCTTTTCAATCAGCTCCCATTCTACAGCTGTACTGAGAACAGAAGAAAGGGTGTTCTTTGCCTTGGCAATCGTACCTTTGGAATACCCGCCCGGCTTGCCGTCCTTTCTGGCCCCGTCTTTTGTGAGAGAGGAAAAGTAGGAATTGAGGACGGCAGGCTTTAGCTCTGTGAGCTTGTAGTGACCCAGCTTCGGCATAATTCCATGATGCGCCAATTTCCCGAAATTTACAGGTCGAGCTGAGCCAGCACCTGGCGCACCTCTGCCTTTTCCTCCTCGGTCAGGGGGACGCAGGGGATGCGGGGATAGCCGCCGCAGCTGCCCACCAGGTCAGTGATGTACTTCAGCAGAGAAATGACCTTGTATTCGCCGCCCATTGCGGAATACTTGCAAGCCAAATCCATGTAAGGAACCATGGTGTCACGAATTGCCTTGGCCTTGGCATAGTCACCGGTGCTGCGGGCTTCCCAAATGGCAACAGCCTTCTCCGGCGCAAAGTTGGACATACTGGAAATGAATCCGGCGGTGCCAGCCATTGCTGCATAGGGCTCCAGGAATTCGCCATGGCCATTCACAACGCTGACCTTATCGCCGATTTCCTGCACAACACGAGTCATCTTGAAGAATGCGGGCGTGCACTCCTTCATACCCACAACATTGGGGAAATCATCCTTCAAGCGCTTCAGCACAGGAATCGGGCAGTCAATCTGCATAACCTCGAAGTTGTTGTACAGCAGGATGCCCAGGTTCGTATTCGTTGCCAGCGTCTTATAGAACTGGTAGATGCACTCCTGATCCTTTGCGGGATAGTAATAGGGAGACAGTGCCATCGCACCGGCTGCACCCTTGGATTCGGCATACTGCGCCAGTGCCACAGACTCCCACACATTGGTGCTGTTGCAGCCGGCGATGATAGGAATCTTGTCCCCAATCACGTCAAATGCACAGTCCAGAACCTGCTTGCGCTCATCCAGGCTCATTGCACCGCATTCACCGGTACTTCCACCCACGACGATGGTGGAATTGGACTTGTTCAGACCGTGTGCCAGCAGGTAATTCAGATTCTTGGCGTAGCCATCGTAGTCAAATGCACCATCCTCTTTGAAAGGAGTAATGCTGATGATGCAAATGCCTTTAAGCGCTTCACGCAGTTCTTCCGGTTTCATGGGATTCATGTTTCTTCCTCCTAATTCCTCAAAGGAATATTCTATTATGCCGCAGCCTCATGTCATTTTTCACAACATCTGCCTCGGTTGTCCTCATAGTATCATACACTTTTCCCAATGTCAATACAGAAATAATAATTTTTATTATTTTCAGAAAAATATTGTAATTCTTTTTTCAGTTCAAGCGTCAAAAGGCAGGCAGTGAAGCCATCCTGCTCTGCCCGCAACCCATCAAAATCCAGGGAAATAACCGTTTTGCATTCGGCATCTCCCTCCCTTTTGGCAAAAAAACACCGGTG
>URPI01000001.1 GCA_900549705.1 uncultured Eubacteriales bacterium | reverse complement strand
TCAGTCAGCCGGTTCCGAAGTGCCGTCTGACAGCTTCCCCCCGGGGGAAGCCAAGCGGTGCAAACCTTTAGCCTGTACGCTCTACTACAGTGGTGTGCGCAAAACGGTTACGGGTTTATGATATTCCACAGCACATCCCAAGTGCTGCTGTCTGCCTCCTGGGCGGAGCGGTCGAGGAGCAGTGGGATGCCCAGGGTGTTCAGGCGGTCGCGGAGGGTTTCATAGGCGGAGCGGTTTTCTTCGGTCAGCAGCGCTGCATCCAGAATGACCACTGTCACCTTGCCGCGAATCATGGATTTATAGTCGGGGGCTTCCAGCGCCTCACAATCGGCAATGGTGACGGTGCTCTCTGCCGGAACGGGGATGACACCGTAATCCTTTTCCAGTCCGGCGGGGATGGTGGAAGCATCCTCCGTCAGCAGATACCGGAATTGCGCTGCTTCAAACCCCTCGGGGGGTACGATGGAAGCCAGAATGATGCCGTTTGCATACTGGGAGAGGGTCAGATAGCTTGCGTCTGCCTGGATGGCGTTCACAAAGGTGAGACCGGGAATGTCGGTGTCCTCCAACTGCACGAAAATGGTGTAGGTGATTTCGTGGGGGGAGGACATTTTGGCGGTCATGCCCACAATCTCCATATTTTCCCCCAGCACCACCGGGATGACGAACTGTCCGTTTTCATCGGGATAATACTTGTCCTCTCCGATGCGGACATAGCGATAGTCGGTTTTGGAGTGGTTGTTGGACACAAAGCGAATGGCAGCATAAGCCCCATCCTCCCGGCTTTCCACCCCGTCGCACACAATGGACACCCGCCCGGAGCCGCCGGAAAAGGAGAAGGTCTCTGCGCTGACGGGAATCAGAAAGAAAACCACAAGACAAAGGGACAGGATTTTTTTGAGCATGGCTGACAGCCTCCGTTTCTTTTATTGGGCGCACCAGGTCAGGGCGCTGTTCCGCCGGTCATGGTGAACACATATACCGGGTTTTGGGCGGTGAGCAAATGATAATGTCCCACCGGGCGGGCTTTTGCCACACTGAGGGTGACAATCTCTGCCCGCCGGAACCGGGCGGCGCAGGCGGTCAGGGCGGCAATGGACTCCATGGTGACAGCGGTTGCCACAATTCTTGCCTCTGGATTTTTGGCGAGAATCACATCCACAATCTCCTGCAAATTGCCGCTGGTACCGCCCAAAAAGGCATGGGTGGGGGCAGGAAGCTCACAGCAGGCCTCCGGTGCCGTCCCCGGCACCACGGTAACATTGTCCGCATGGAACAAGTCCACATTGGCACGCAATGTTTCCACCGCCGCCGGCTTCTGCTCAATGGCATAAACCTGCCCACGAGGGGCGGACAGCGCCATTTCCACGGTCACGCTGCCCGTACCGGCGCCCACATCCCATACCACTGCCCCCTCCGGCAGCGCCAGCTTGGACAGGCACACCGCCCGGATTTCGCTTTTGGTCATGGGAACGGACTCGGTGCGCCGGAAAGCTTCGTCCGGCAGCCCCGGAGTATAGCAAAAGCCCTGGGTCGGTTCCAGCAGCGCCACGCACAGCGGGTCAAACACCGTGTCTCGGAGGCTCTCCGCCGTGCCCTGGTACAGCCGCTCCTGGGGATAGCTCAGGTTTTCACCGGCATAAACCATGGTGTTGCCCAGACCGTTTTCCTGCAAGTGGTGCAGGAGCTTTCCCATGCCATTGTCCCCGCCCACCAGGGCGAACACCCGCTTGCCCCGGCTGAGGGGCAGCAAAATGGGATTCTGCCTTCCGTGGAGGGTGACCATTTCCACATCCTCATAGGATTTTCCGAATTTCGCACACAGATACACCAGGCTGCTGATGCCGGGATGAACCGCCACGTTCCAGCCGTCCAGTTCTTCCAGCAGCTTTTTGGTGCCGCTGAAAAAGCCCACATCCCCGGACATGACCACCGCAAACCGGCTCAGTTCCGGATGCTGCTCCATACATTCCCGAATGGCAGCAGGCGCAATGGCAGGGCAGCACAATGCACCGGGGTGCTGCACCGCTTCCAGCATTCGTTTTGCGCCGATGAGGCACTGTGCCTCCTGCAAAATCTGCTGCACCTGGGGGGTCTGCAAGCTGCGGCTCCCCGGCCCGATGCCCACAATGTCTACCCGGGGCTTGGGAACAAAGCCGAATTTCCGGCACAGCATCCCCACCGTCTCGTTCAAATCCATGCCCGCCTGCTGGGGCGGACGACCGATAATCACAGCGGTCAGCCCCAGCGCCCGGGCGGCTTCCAGCTTTTCTGGGAAGCCCCCCGCCACGCCGGAGGATTTGGTCACCAGAATACTGGCACCCACTGTTTTCAGCATGGCAACGTTCATTTCCGTTGAGAAAGGTCCCTGCATGGCAAGGATATGGCTGGGCTGCAAGCCCGCCTCCCGGCACAGCTGCAAGGACTGCTCCATGGGCAGCACCCGGGCATAGACCCGCTGGGAAAATTCCGGCAGAGGTGCAAACTGCTTTAGCTCCTTGCTGCCGGTGGTCAGCAAGATATTTCCGGTGGTGGAAGCGAGATAGTCCAGTGCCTGGGGGATATGCTCCACATAAACCGCTTCCCCGGCGCTGTCCACGTCCGCCCGCAGCAGCCGGTGATATTCCGTGCCGGTGGCAGCACAGGCCGCCACAATGTTCTCGGTGACGGCGGCGGCATAGGGGTGGGTGGCATCAATCACCAGTTGGAATTGCTCTTTTTGAAACAACGATTCCATTTCCGGCTGGGTCAGCCGGGCAGTGGACACCTTTACATTGGGGAAGGGGGGCAGCAGGGTCTGACCGTATTCCGTTGCCACACAGGCATAGACCTGAGCGTTCTGCCCCGCCAGAAATTCCACCAGCTCCCGCCCCTCGGTGGTTCCGGCAAACACACACAGCTTACACATCCCGGTATCCTCGGGGGGTGACCAGCTTGCCGCCAATCACCTTGGTCTGGGCGTTGCCGATGAAGACGGTGCTGAACATATCCACATCGGCAGTACGCAGGTCTTCCAGGCTGAGAATTTCGCAGCCTTCTCCCTCCCGTCCGATGTTATGCGCCACGCCGCACAGGCGGCTGGCAGGCAGATGCTTCAGCAGAATGTCGCAGGCCATGCGCAGATTGTCGGGTCTGCCCTTGCTGCGAGGGTTATACAGCACAATGGACAAGTCCCCCAGGGCGGCGCATTCCAGTCTTCTTTCAATCTTCTCCCAGGGGGTCAGCCGGTCGCTGAGGCTAATCACGGCGAAGTCATGGGTCAGCGGTGCGCCCAGCAGCGCCCCGCCGCTGCAAGCGGCAGTCAAACCGGGCACCACGGAGATTTCCGGCGTGGTGCGGTTGCCCCGCAGCTCATACACCAGGGCAGCCATGCCATAGATGCCGCTGTCGCCGGAGCAGACCAGCGCCACATTTTTGTTCTCCGCTTCTTCCAGCGCCAGGGTGCAGCGCTCGGCCTCCCGGGTCATGGGGGTGGAGAGCAGCTCCTTGCCGGGATAGCGCTCCTGCACCAAATCCACATACACGGTGTAGCCCACAATCAGCTGGCTCTCCCGCAGGGCGCGGTCGGCAGCGATGGTCATATTGTCATAATTTCCGGGGCCAATGCCCACGATTGTCAGTTTACCCAAAGTGAACCTCCCAATTTTCCAGCGCCACGGCAACGGTTACGCCGTCCCGGGCATATTTTTTTACAATCAACTGCTGCGCCCCCACCAGGGCAGCCCGCTCACACACGCAGTCCACCCCGGTCACGGAGGCAACAAATTCCGACCCGCTGAACTGCCCGGGGATGGCACGCAGCACCTCGGCGGAATAAAAGGACACCGGAATGCGCTGCTGGGCGCAATAGTCCAGTAACCCCTGCTCGTCCGCTTTCAGGTCAATGGAAGCGGCACAGGCCACGGCCTGAATGTCCAGATTCTCCTGCGCCAGCGCCTCCTGCACCGCCTGGGCAATCTGCTCCTTTGCGATCCCCCGGCGGCAGCCGATGCCCAGGTGCAGCACCTTGGGGGTTAGCCGCAGGGTGGTGTCAAAGGGGCAGCACTTGTGATAGCCCAGGAAGATGCCCAGCGTGCCGGACTGCCCGGGGGTCAAGCCCGTGGGCAGCGCTTCCGGCAGGGGGAAATCGGCGCAAAGGGGGACATCTCCCTCCAACACGGCGGCGGAAATTTGCTTTGCCGCCGCGAGACTGCTGATGGCGCAGCCATGGCAGGTTGCCCAGGTGTCCACGCTGAAGCGGTGGTTGATGTCGGTGGCGGTGGTAATCACCGGGGTTGCCCCCAGGGCATCCGCCAGCCGGGCTGCCAGGGCATTGGCACCGCCGATGTGACCGGAGAGAATGGGAATCACAAACTTTCCCAATTCATCCAGGGAAATCACCGCCGGGTCGGTGGCCTTGCTGCGGACATGGGGCGCAATCTCCCGCACCGCAATGCCCACGCTGCCCACAAAAATCAGGGCAGAATGCGCTTGAAACAGTTCCCCATAAAATTCCCGAAAGGGCTTTGTGATGGGGGCAAAGGGGGGCTGTGCAATCCGCTGGGGCGCATACAGCACGATATGTGGCTCCCCTGAAAGGGGAGCTGGCAGACTTGACGGCACTTCGGAACCGGCAAGGCTGACTGAGGGGTTTTCTTCTTGAATACAGGATAACCCCTCCGGCCTCGCGTTCGCTCGGCCACCTCCCCTTTCAGGGGAGGCAAGGGCGCTTCGCGCCGTGGCATCTTCCTGCAAAATCGCCGCAACGCGCCGGGCGGTGCCGCAGCCGGTGCGGCTAAAGGCGATAATGGCGGTCACTGGGTTGCCTCCCGGAATTCGGTGGTGAAGCCGGGATGATACAATAGGGAGCGAATCACCTGGTCGCCCAGGCAGTCACCCACCACAATCAGGCTGGTTTTGGTCAGGCCGTTTTCCGTCACCGTCTCATGGAGATGCTCCAGGGTGGTGCGGAAGATTTTTTCCTCCGGCCAGGTGGCCTTATACACAATGGCGGCGGGGGTGGCGGCAGGGTAGCCGCCAGCCAGCAAATCCTCCTGTAGCTTTTCTGTCAGACTTGTGCTGAGGAACAGCACCATGGTGGCACGGTGGGCAGCCAGCTCCCGGATGGACTGCCCCGCCGGGACGGGGGTGCGTCCCGCCGCCCGGGTGATAATCACGGTCTGGCTGACCTCGGGCAGGGTATACTCCGCCCGCAGAGAGGCCGCCGCCCCGCAGAAGGCGCTGACACCGGGGCATACGTCATAGGCGATGCCCAGCTTTTCCAGCTCCACAAACTGCTCATGCACTGCACCATAAATGCTGGAATCGCCGGTGTGAAGCCGGACGGTGGTTTTGCCCGCCTGTTCTGCCGCCTGAATCACGGCAATCACTTCTTCCAGCGTCATGCGGGCGCTGTCGTGAATTTCACATTCCGGGCGGCAGTATTCCTGCAGCAAGCCGGGATTGACCAGGCTTCCGGCATAAATCACCACATCCGCCTGTCCCAGAAGCTTTGCGCCCCGGACGGTAATCAGGTCAATGGCACCTGACCCAGCTCCAACAAAATGAACCATATAAGTTTCTCCTTTTTTGTTTATGTAGATTGTAGGGGTCGCCAACCTGGCGACCCGAAGCCCCACGCAGCAGAGCGCTTTGATGAATGGTACTGGCTTCCCGATCGAACCGTAGGGGAGGCTCTTAGCCTCCCGCTGGCACGAAGTGCCCCTGCCTCCCCTGGAAGGGGAGGTGGTTGAGCGTTAGCGAAACCGGAGGGGTTTGTGCGTCAACTGAGCATGAAAACCCCTCAGCTTCGCTTCGCTCAGCAGCTCCCCTTTCAGGGGAGCCGAGGCGGCTGCGCCGCTCGGGTCGCCAAGTTGGCGACCCCTACAGTGGGCGAGTATGCTTGTTTGTGCACTTCCCAAAATCCAGGTTTGCGGGAGGCTAAACCTCCCCTACAGTTGAGCACAACGTGCCCAACTCACTGTTCCAAAATCTTCTTTAACAGCGCCCGGGCGTTGGGGCTTTCTCCCAGAATGCCATATTCCTTCGAGAAGATAATCACGCCCATTTCCATGTCCCCGGCCCGGTGCTGCAAGTGGAACATCACCTTTTCCGTCACACTTTTCAGAACGGCATCGTCCTGCCTCTCCTCCCGGAGAATCCGCACTGCGTCGTCACAGGCGGCGCAATCCATGATTTCAGCAATCCGGGCGGGGCGCACCCCTGCCATACCGGCATGGGCGGCAAGAATGTCCATGCGGCAGTCGCCGTATTTGGAGTGGGTGTTCATCATGCCCCCTGCCAGCTTCACCAGCTTGCCGATGTGACCGATGAGCAATGCGCCGGAAAAGCCCAAGCTGCGGCAGGTATCCAGGGAGTCCCCGATAAAATTAGAGGTCTGAACCGCCAGATTCATGTCCAGTCCCATCTCCCCCCGGATAAATTCAGAGCCGTAGTTGCCTGGGGTAAGCAGCACATAGTCTCCTGCGGTGCGCTTCTGGTTCAGCTCCACATGGATGGTCTGCACCAGCGCCTCCTCGCTCATAGGCTCTACAATGCCGGTGGTTCCCAAAATCGAGATGCCGCCCACAATGCCCAGCCGGGGGTTAAAGGTTTTTTGCGCCAGCATTTCCCCCTGGGGGACGGAGATAATCACCTGCAAGCCCCCGGGATAGTCGCACAACCGGCAGACCTGACGCAGATTTTCTTCAATCATTTGCCGGGGCACGGAATTGATGGCGGCGTTGCCCACCGGCTGATCCAGCCCCCGCTTGGTGACCCGTCCCACTCCCTTGCCGCCGTCGATGACAATGGCAGGGCTGTCCGTCCGGGTGACGGCGGCATAAATAAGGGTGCCGCTGGTGATGTCCGGGTCGTCGCCCCCGTCCTTGCGAATGGCGCAGGACACGGTGTCCTCCCCCTGGCAAATGTCCTCTACCGGCAGCTCCAAATGGATGCCCTTGGGGGTGTCCAGCGCCACAGTGGATTTGCGCCGCCCGGTCAGCAGCATCCAGGCGGCAGCCTTTGCAGCGGCAGCGGCGCAGGAGCCGGTGGTGTAGCCCAGCCGGAGGCGCTTGCCGTCCTTCTCAATAAACTGTTCCATCGATGTCATTGCCCGTTGTGGGTTCTCCTTTTGTATAAGTGGACTGTAGGGGCGGATCGCATCCGCCCGTGGCGCGAAGCGCCCTCGGCTCTCCCTCTGGGAGAGCTGGCAGCCCGAACGGGCTGACTGAGAGGGTGTCGTCCGCTGAATGGTATATGCCCGATTTTGCACACGTCTCTGTAGGGGTCGACGAGTATGTCGACCCGCCCGCTTGCGCAACAGAGCGGTTAAATGAATGGTGGCGCTTCCCCACTCGAACCGTAGGGGCGGATAGCATCCGCCCGCAGCACAAAGCGCCCCTTCGGGGTGCTCTGTGCCGGGTCGACTACTAGTCGACCCCTACAGGGATTTACCGAAATCCGCGCATTTCCCATAAAAATGCTCTAAAAAGTGGAGATTGGAATAAAAATGGAAGTGAGGGTAACCGGCGTACAGGCTATCCGTGGCAACGATGCACGGCCACTGTTTGCCGGCGGATTTTGTGGCGGTGAAGTCTTCGCCGGGACTGGTGCAGTCCCAGTGGTGAAATTCGTGGGCGGAGATGCTGCCCCCGGTATCACACAGAAGATTATCTTTGTTGGCTGTCAGGGTCACATAGCCAAAGCGGGTGAGCTTGCCGGTGTCAAAGCATTGCCCCGGCAGGAAGCCCACCATTTTTTCTTCTCCGATTTTCTCCGTCAGGTACATAAAGCCGCCGCACTCCGCAATGCAGGGCAGCCTGCTTTCCAGCGCTGCCCGGATATTGTGCAGCATTGTTTTGTTCGCGGCCAGCCCTGCTGCGTACAGCTCGGGATAGCCGCCCCCCAGGTAAAGCCCGTGGATATGCTTTGGCAGGGCACAGTCGCGCAGGGGACTGAATTCTACCAGCTCTGCCCCCATTTGCCGCAGGGCATCCAGGCTGTCCTCATAGTAAAAGCAGAAGGCGTTGTCCCGCGCCACCGCCACCCGGATGGGGTCTTTCGCAGAAATAACGATGGGCTCGTAATCCAGCGGGGGTGCTTCTTGGCTCAGGGCAAGCAGCCCATCCAAATCAATGGATTTTTCTGCCTGAGCGGCCAATTTCTGCATTTTCTCCTGCAAATCGGCCACC
This sequence comes from uncultured Eubacteriales bacterium, assembly GCA_900549705.1. Classification (GTDB taxonomy): domain Bacteria; phylum Bacillota; class Clostridia; order Oscillospirales; family Oscillospiraceae; genus Faecousia. The sequence goes on along the minus strand of URPI01000001.1, from coordinate 44,247 downwards.
TCGTCCGCAGTGATAAGCCCCAGATGGCGGCTGCCCACCTCCGCCTCGGCTACCCGGGGGAGAAAGCCATAGCACCGGATGCCGCACTGAGCCTCAATGCAGGGCTTCAGCGCCCCATAGGTCATGGCGGTACACTGGTTGAGAATCACGCCCCGGATGCCGGAAGACGCGCGGAAATGCAGAAAGCCCTGAATCACCGGAAGCAGGGACAGAGCAGCACCTCGGGCATTGACCACCAGCACCACAGGGGTGCGGCTGACCTTGGCAACTTCATAGGAGCTGGCTTTTTCGCTGGTCAGACCGGCACCGTCGTAGTAGCCCATGACCCCCTCAATCACGCTCACATCCCGGTCGGCGGCGTTTTGTGCCAGCAGACAGCGCAGCGTGTTTTCGCTGAAAAAATGCAGATCCAGGTTCCGGGCTTTTGCGCCAATAACCCGGCTGTGAAACATGGGGTCGATGTAGTCCGGGCCGCATTTGAATGCGCCCACTTGCAGGCCGCGGTTCACCAGGGCTTGCAGAACGGCACAGGTGACGGTGGTTTTTCCGCAGCCGCTGCTTTGCCCGGCCAGCATAAAACGGGGTGTTGCCATAATTCCTCCAAATAAAAAAGCGGCAGCCCAACAATGGGACTGCCGCAGCCGTATTTCCGCAGGCAAAAATACCGCATTTTCCAATTTCCGGGAAAAGGCGGCAAACCGGAGCAGGTCTCCTGACTTGTGCATCCGCGGCGGAGAGCGCCTTCTCGGGGGTAGCCCCAATGGCTGACTTTCGTCCTGCTCCTGACCTCTGCACTTACAGTGGCGGTACCGTTCCGGAGTTGCACCGGATTGTCTATTCTCCCCCAACGCCCGACCGGCGCAGAGGGCACTCTGGCTTTGACAGAAATATGATACGCCAATTTCGCTCGTTTGTCAAGAAAGTGGGCGGTATTGCCGCCAAACAATGGTTCGTTGCAAGGGCATCTGTAGGGGGGCGACTGCCAGTCGACCCGGTGGGCGTGTACAAACCGGTTTTGAGCAGTCTCGTCACCGGGCGGGGTAGGGAACCGATGGATTTGTGCCATGTCCGCAGCGTCATTGGCAAGCGGCTCTGCCTGTTTTGTTTCGGTTTATTTTGGCAGTGTATACTTGACGAAAATAGAGATATTGCATTATTGTATACGGAGAAGAATGAGGTGAACAGTATGGTCAACATTCTGGTTGCGGATGATGATAAAAATACGCGGCTGTTGATGAAGGCAATCCTGGAGGGCGCGGGCTACCACGTTACCGTTGCCGTGGATGGCCAGGATGCCCTGGACATTCTGGAAAAAGAACATATCGACCTGGTGGTACTGGATGTGATGATGCCCCGGATGGACGGCTATGCCTTTACCGAAACCATCCGGGCGGGCAACAGTAATCTGCCCATTTTGATGGTGTCCGCCAAGCAGCTGCCAACAGACAAGCATAAGGGCTTCCTGGTGGGAACGGACGATTACATTACCAAGCCTGTGGACGAGGAGGAAATGCTGCTTCGCATCAAAGCGCTGCTGCGCCGCGCCAAAATCGCCAATGACCGGCGCATTGTCATTGGAGATGTGGTGCTGGACTACGATTCCTTCACCGTCTCCCGTCCCGGCCAGACCCAGGAGCTGCCCCAAAAGGAGTTCCTGCTGCTGTATAAGCTGCTGTCCTACCCCGGCAAGATATTCACCCGCATTCAGCTCATGGATGAAATCTGGGGCATGGACTGCGAAACCGGCTGGGAGACCGTTACCGTCCATGTGGGACGGCTGCGCAAGCGGTTTGAGGGCTGGGATGAGTTCTCCGTAGAATCCGTCCGGGGTCTGGGCTATAAGGCGGTGAAAAAGGAATGACAGCCAAGAAAAAGAAGCAGCGCCATCGTTCTCTCGCCCTGGTGTTTGCCCTGTTTACCTTCAGCATTCTGGTAGTATCTTTGCTGCTGACAGTGGGAGTTGTGTACTTGTCCGCCTTTGCCCTGCACGACAGCGCTCCCTTTTCCGCTCTGAGCCTGCCCAATACCTTGCAGATTTTGATTCTGACGGCGGTGCTCAGTTTGATTGTGGGCACCGGGCTATCTGCCCTGGTGGTGCGCATTCCCCTCAAGCCCATCAACTGGCTCATTGACCAGATGAACCGGCTGGCCGCCGGAGATTTCCAGGCCAGGGTGCATTTCAGCAAAACCATTGACATGATTCCCGCCTTTTTGCAGGTAGAGGAGAGCTTCAACAAAATGGCCGAGGAGCTGGGCAATACCGAGATGCTGCGGCAGGATTTCATCAATAATTTTTCCCATGAGTTCAAAACACCCATTGTGTCCATCGCCGGGTTTGCGAAGCTTTTGCAGCGGGCGGATTTGGAGGAAGCGCAGCGCAGGGAATACATCGATGCCATTGTGGAGGAATCACAGCGCCTGAGCAACATGGCAACCAATGTGCTGAAATTGACCAAGGTGGAAAACCAGAGCATCCTCACCGGTGTCAGCCGCTACAACCTTTCCGAGCAGATTCGCAGCGCGGTGCTGCTGCTGCAGGATCAGTGGAGCGCCAAGCACCTGGAGCTGGAGCTGGATTTCCCGGAGGTCAGCATCACCGCCAACGAGGAGATGATGCAGGAGGTCTGGATTAACCTGGTTCACAATGCGGTGAAATATTCCCCGGAGTACGGCCCCTTGCAGGTGCGCATTGCGGAAATGGACACCGTCATCGAAGTGCAGGTGGCCAACAGCGGAGAAATTCCCCAGGCGGATTTGGAGCGGGTGTTCCAGAAGTTTTATCAGGCTGACCATTCCCATTTTTCCGCCGGCAACGGCGTGGGGCTTGCCATCGTCAAGCGGGTGGTGGAGCTTCACGGGGGAACGGTCAAGGCAGAGAGTATGGGCGGCGCGGTGATTTTCACCGTGCGTCTGCCGAAAGGAGAGAATGTATGAATCGGTATCTCATGTATGTTATCGCCGGTTATCTGTCCGGCAGTGTGCTGTATGCACGGGTGTTTTTGCAGCTGTTCGGCAAGGCCGATGAATACCGGCAAAGTAAGGATGAAAACCCCGGCACAGCCAATGCCTTTGCCTATGGCGGTTTTGCCTGCGGGGTGCTGACCCTGGCGGGGGATATGCTCAAGGGCTTCCTGCCGGTATGGCTGTTTCTGCACAGCGGCGAGGACATCACCCCGGTGACACTGGCGCTGGTGCTGCTGGCTCCCGTGCTGGGTCACGCCTTCTCCTGCTTCTATGGTCTGCGGGGCGGCAAGGGGATTGCGGTGAGCTTTGGCAGCCTGTTGGGATTGGTTCCCCTGTGGTCGCCGGTGCTGCTGTTTGCGGGTGCATTCGTCTTTTTCTCCGTCGTAGTCAAAATTACCCCGCATTTCCAGCGGACGGCCATTACATATTTCGTGACGGTGCTGCTGGAAGCCTTTACCCACCAGCCGGACGGAGTGGTGCTGGGCTTTGCGCTGATTTCCGGCGTTGTATTTTTGCGGCTGCACATGAGCCGGGAGCCTCGGGAGCATACCCAGGTGCTGCTGGCGGGAAAGGAGATTCTCTGATGAATATTCTTGTATTATCCTGCGGAACCGGCGGCGGCCATAACGCGGCTGCCCATGCAGTGGAGGCGGAGGCGCGGCAGCGGGGGCACAATGTCACCATGATGAACCCCATCGACCTATGCGGCGAAAGGGCGGCGCAGCTGGTGGACAATGCCTATATTTCCATCGCCCAACGCAGCCCCCGGAGCTTCGGCTTTGTGTATGCCTTGGGCAATGCCTATCGCCGCCTGCCCTGGCGGTCGCCGGTGTACTTCGCCAACGGCAAGGGGGCGGAGGCGCTGGAGGGCTATTTGCAGGAGCACCCCGCCGATGCGGTCATCACCACCCATGTCTATCCGGGGGAGATGCTGACCTACCTGAAAAATCACGGGGCGGCCGTTCCAAAGACCATCTTCGTTGCAACGGACTACACCTGCATCCCCTTCACGGAGGAGTGTCGGCTGGATGCCTATGTCATTCCTGCTCCGGCGCTTACGGCGGAGTTTGTGAGCTGGGGCATCCCGGAGGAAAAGATTTATCCCTTCGGCATCCCGGTTGGCCGCGTGTTCCGGGAAGCGGTGCCCAAGGCGGAGGCAAAGCGCCGACTGGCGCTGGCGGAAGGGAAGCGCTATGTGCTGGTGTCCGGCGGCAGCATCGGCGCGGGAAGCCTGGAAAAGACCATGGAGCTGCTGACGGATTTGACAAGGGGGACGGATTTCCATGTGATTGCCATTTGCGGCAGCAATGCGTCCGTTCGCCGTCAACTGGAAAAGCGGTTTGGAGCGGAGGCAACACTGCTGGGCAACACGGACAAGATGGCGCTGTACCTGCGCGCCTGTGACCTGTACCTGACCAAACCCGGCGGCCTTTCCACCACCGAGGCGGCGGTGGCAGAAGTTCCCCTGGGGCTGCTGCCGCCCATCCCCGGCTGCGAGAGCCGTAATCTGCAATTTTTTACCCAAACCGGCATGGCCGTCCCCGTGACGCTCAACCGGGAGGCATTGGAGCATCTGCTGAAGCTTCCGGAGGATACTGCGCTGTTGCAGCATATGTACCAGGCACAGCGCAGCCTGATTGCCAAAGATGCCGCCGAAAAAATCTGTATATTGGCGGAATCCCTGGTGGAATAGCCGCTGGGATGATTTTAGCGATTTCCATTCAACGCACCGCCCGATTGCGTCAGCTTCGGGCGGCGCAGGAGAATAGAATGTATCGATATTTTCAGAATTAAATAAAAAAATATTGATTCCCCTCTTTACAATTTCTTCCTCATGGTGTATACTACCGCTGAACAGAGTAGGAAACCCTGCGTGAAGTGCTGCTGGAATGGGGAGTTGTATGGCAGACGAAGGGCATATTGCCCGCGATAGCGTTTCCGCACCCGCTGCGCCATAAAAGGGGTTTCCTCCTTTATGTAGCAACGACACTCGGTTGGGCGAACGGCACGGGTTGTAATTCCTGGCTGGCTCATCGGGTATGCCAGAATACTGTTTTTATCTCCCCGGGGGTACTGTGCCCCTGGGGCTTCTTTTTTGGCATACACAGGGTAAGTCCCGCAATCCGATTCCGAACGCTCCTACATCAAAAGGAGGAATGATTCATGTCCCAAACAAAAAACAAAACACTCTATCCCCATCCCTTTTCCAAGGCCTATTGGAAAGACGCTGCCGGTGAGCTGAAAGACACCCGCGTTCTGGTGTTCGCCGCATTGATGATTGCCCTGCGGGTTGCCATGAAGCTGGTGGCCATCCCCCTGGCACCCGGCCTGAAAATCAACACCGCCTTCATTGTCAATGCCTTGGGCGCTATGGTCTTTGGCCCCGTGGTTGCCGCCATCTGCGCGGTGGCAACGGACATTTTGGGCTACCTGCAAAATCCTGAGGGCGTTTACTTCGTGCCCTTCGTGCTGACTGAGGTGGCGGGCAGCGTCATCTTTGCCCTGTTCCTGTACCGTGCCAAGGTCGGCCCCGTCCGGGTTATGCTCAGCCGGTTCACCATCTGCATCGTGGTGAATATGCTGATCCAGACCCCCATCTATATGTGGTACTATGCCCTGTACATGGGCGGCAAGCAGTATACCTTTGCCATGGCGCTGCCCAGCATCATCAAGAATCTGTTTATGTTCCCCATCGAGTCTGTGGTGCTGACCCTGTTTCTGCGCATTATGATTCCAATCACCAACCGCATGGGACTGACCCAAACCGGCGTGGACGCAAAGGATGCCCTGAAGTTTACAAAAAAGCAGGTTGCTGTCCTGGCCATCCTGTTTGCGGTGGGCTGTGGCTGCGTATTTGGCTACCTGAACTACTATTACAGCACCACCAACCTCATTACCAAGTCCCAGGGCGATGACCGCTATAACGCCAATACCGCCGTGGCGCAGGCTGTGGCAGAGCATACCGACGGACTGGAAGGGGAGACGGTGATTACCATCGTCACCAAGTCCAATAAGAAGTTCCTTAGCAGTGAAATGCACTACACCGCCATCTGCTATACCGTGAATGAGGAAGCATTGGAGGACTATGACATTGACGGCTGCACGGATAACGCCCAGAAGATTGAGGCCATCCGCGCCATGTCCAAGACCCCGGCCGGAAAGGCTGCCGCAGCTGGAGCGCTGACGGAAATCGGAACGGTTACCGCTACCATCAACGACAAAACCGGCGACGTGCTCAGCGTAGAACTGAAATAAAATGAGAGGCCCATGACCACTTGCAAGAAGGTCATGGGCTTTTTTGAACCACTCGCTAGGCGAGAGGCTCAAAAAGGCCTATGGCGATAAAGAAAAATCCTGCTACAATAATTGAGCGGTCTGCCAACTGCAACAATTAAAGTAACAGGGAGGCGTTCCTGTGCTCATTTCTGCTTTTATCAGACTATAACGAACATCTTCAAAGCAACAAGAAAAATAATATAATCTAAATTGGAATTACAATTTCAAATGTACACCCGCCGTCCTTGGTGTCTTTCAAACAAACAACACCACGATGCAGCCTTACAATTTCCTGTGCGATACTCAGTCCCAAACCGTAATGTCCCTTATCCGTTCTGGAAGGATCGCCGGAATAGAACCGCTCAAACACTTTTGCCTTCTCAGCGTCTGCAATGCCAGGACCATGGTCAATGACGAAAAAAGCGAGCTTTTGGGGCAGCACCTTGGCTCCCATTTCAATGGCCTGTCCGGGGCTGGAATAGGTAATGGCGTTATCCAGCAGAATTCCCAAAACCTGGCTGATTCGCTCTTTATCGCAGTGAATCTTAGGGTAATGATCTTCGATGTCCAGGTTCAAGCGGATATTCTTCCTTCTTGCGCTTTCAGAAAACTTCTCCCAAGTTTCGATCAGCAGAGTATCCACATCAGTCTCCCGTATATCCATTTTCCAGTTTCCCGCGTCACTGGAAGCCAGAGCAAGCATGGATTGAACTAGCTTACTCATCCGGCTGCACTCATCCAGAATGATTTTCTGTTTCTGGCTGGATTCCATGGTTTCCGCATTAGCCTGAATCACAGCCAATGGTGCTTTCAGTTCATGGGACGCCGATGCAATGAATTCCTTCTGACTTTTCATGGTGTCTTCCACCGGTTCTACTGCCTTTCCAATCAAAAAGCGGCTGAGAAAATACATGAGCACCAATACACCCAGCCAAACAACAGGATACAAACTGCAGCCGTTTTTCAGTGTCTCTAAAAGAGAAGCCCTGGGATAAAACAATATCAGGTCAAGCACCATTGTCTTGCCGTTGTGAACGGTACTATGGATTGCGTAATACCCATCCTTCTGATTCCCGGAAATAGCATAGACTGTGCGGCTTTTGCCATAGGCGCCGTTCTCAGCAGCTTCCTCTTGCATGGAAAGAACAGTATCAGATTCCTGCGTCCGTTCAATCAGAACTTCCAATGGTGTAGGAAAACACTCCGGGCTGGATTGTGTCGTGGTGCCGTCAAACAGGCGCACCATGGCATTAGATTTGGTGTAAACAGAAAAATCCAAAGTCCTGCTGCTGAATTGTTCAAGAATACTGTCCGCCAGGTTATTTCCGTACTGAATTTCCGCACTGCGAATCTGAGACACTGCATTGCCAGCCATGACCAACATAGCAGCGGTGAAGATCAGCATGGTACAGGTGAGAAACAGTACCATCAGCTTTTTCCTCAACTTTTCAATCATGGTGTTTCCTCCAAACGATACCCGGCACCATAGACGGTCTTGATGCTGACCTTACAGCCAAGCTCCCGGAGGCGCTTTCTCAGGAAGTGGATGTAGTTGTCCACATTTCCGTCCTCCACTTCCGTATTGCCTCCCCAGACCTTCCAAAGAAGCTGGCTTCGGCTCTGTACCATATCCGGCTGCTCCAGAAATACAGTAATGAGATTTGTTTCCTTCTGGGTTAGGATTACAGACTTTCCCTGATAGGTTAGCCGCCGATATTCGGCATCCAGCACCAAACCATATGCCGTGATAGTCTTTCTCTCCTGAATTTCTACCGGGCGGCGGGTCAAAGCCCGGATTCTCGCCAGCAACTCCCGGATATGAAAGGGCTTCACCAGATAATCGTCCGCACCGCAGTCCAGCCCTTCAATTTTATCCTCCAGCTCTCCCAGCCCGGTGAGAATCAGCACAGGCGTAAATATCTGCTTTTGCCGCATGGCTTTCAAAACAGTCAGTCCATCTAGAATGGGCAACATCCTGTCCAGCAGCACAATGTCATAGCCATATTCGGGATTCAGAGCGTAGTGCAGCGCCGTTTCCCCATCATAACAGCAGTCGGTGATATAACCTTCCTTTTGCAGCTGCTCTGCAATGGCGTCTGAGAGATTCTGATCGTCCTCCACCAATAAAAGCCTCATGGAAAGCCCTCCTTTCGGTTTCATTATATCACAGGATTCTCTAAAAAACTTTTAAGAATGCGCAAGGATACCCTGAATTCTTACAGGACTTTTCAAGAGCCTGCATGGTATGATCGCTCCGAAATCAAAAAGGAGGTTTTATACCATGTATCGAAAAGTCATTGTTTTTCTGCTGACGATCCTTGTTGTGATCATCATCGCCGGATGCTTAAAACCGTCACATCAGAAGAATGTAAAGGCAATCGTATCACAAACACCAGCAGAAACGGAGCATATACCGGACGCGCCGTCCACTGAGACAGTACCCCCCGGCAATCCTGCCAGCGGAGACGAACTGTTTGCGATTTCCAAGCTGAACGGAACCGTTTCTGCATTTACAGAGGACGGCTGCACCGTAGCCCCGACCCATGAAGAGGGGGATGTGGCAGCAATGCCAGCACCGGGATATGAAGATAACTGGGAGCAAGTTTCGGTGTCCTATGACAGCGGCTGCACCTTCCAGTACGCCTATTCCAATCCGCAAACCGGAGAAATCCGTTACGAAGCTGCCAGCGTGGGCGATGTGAAGAAGCAGGCAACTTTGATCATCTGCGGCGAATATGACAGTGACAATGTGCTTCACGCAGATCGGGTTTTCCTTTACAGACTTATGGGGTAAGTCTATGGCATTTTATCAACGTGCCTATTGCTACCTTCGGCGAAAGAAAAGCAAAAGCATTGTTCTATTTTCCTGCTTTCTGGTGATTAGCACGCTGATTCTGTGCGCTGCTATGATCTTGCAAACGGCGGAAAGTGTCAATCGCTCTATCCGTGAAAAAACAGGTTCAAAGATCATTTTAGAGGACCGGCGAGGGCAAAACAGCATTTCTTCCGAAACTGTTTCCCATTTGCTGTCACTGCCTGCTGTGACGAAAATCAACCGCACGGCAAGCAGCACAGCATATCCTGCCGATTTTTCCCCGATTATTAAAAAAGAAGGTTCCGACCCGCTGAATCTGACTGTCACCCTTCATTCCTGCGACAATACAGAAATAGACGGGCTGTTTGCCCAAGAGAAATACCGTCTGCTGGAAGGAACTCATATTACGGATGCCCAGGATGGCATTTTGATCAATTCCATTCTTGCCCAGGCGAATGGTCTTGGAATCGGCGATACAATCACGCTGGAAACAGGAACCGGAGATACCGCCTCCGGCGAGATTATCGGTATTTTCTTTTCAGGTATGGAGCGCAGACAGGAGGACAATGTGGCAGCAGCATACCGGATTGAAAACCAGCTTTATGTCGATCACCGTATGTTTGAAACGTTATTTGACGCGGACGGCTATTGCTCGGTTTCCGTTTATACTTCCGTCCCTGACAGTCTGGATGCGCTGCGGGAACAGGCGGAGCCGCTGGTTGATGATTTCGTCAGCATTACAACCTCGGATGCCCTGTATCAGCAGATGATTGCTCCCTTAAAGCAAGTAACACGCGTGACAGTCCTCATGCTGGCACTCATCGTAACTACAGCGGTTATTGTGGTTTCCCTGCTGCTGTGCATGTGGATGCGGACACGGGCAAAAGAAATGGCTGTTTTCATCAGTCTTGGAGTATCAAAAGGAAGCCTGTTTTTGCAGGCAATGACGGAAAGCCTGACCCTTTTTGTACTATCGGTTTTGGGAGCGACTGTGATCTGCGGATTGTTTGCTCGGAGGCTTATGGACAGCCTTTTTTCAACAGGTGATCTGGCACGCATGACAGGTGCCCATTTGGAGCCCACGCATTTGCTGACACTGATTCTTCTGGGAAGTGCAATCGTACTGATCGCCGTGGGCATGTCGGTATTTCCCACACTCCGGGCAAATCCGAGAGATACCCTGGCCAGAATGGAGGGATAACATGAACAGTTTTCAAAGAGCATGGAGAAGCATGTTTCGCAAACCGGTCAAAAGCTGTCTACTTCTGCTTGTGATCGTGACGGTGAGCCTGTCACTTCTGTGTGGTATGGCATGTCAAAATGCCAGCGTTCAGACCCAGGACACCACCCGGCAGGCGGTAGGGGCAGGACTGCGTTTGGATGCAAACGAAGCCAACCGTTCTAAACGGCTGGATGAATGTGTGAAGCAAATTGGCGACAGCATGGAAGGCAGCTATGGTGGCGTTCATATGGAAATATTGGAAAATGGCTTCGGCACACAGCTTCTTGTGTATACAGATAATTCTTTTGAATCCCTGGATACAGCCGATATTGAACAACTGGCCTCTGTAAATGGAATTGCGGATTATAACATTACGACCTGTATTACCCCGGTGAATCCGGTAAACTTTCTCAGAATTGAAGATCCTGATGCAGACCAGTACAGCGATATGGGTGGCGTTGTTTTAATCGGAAATCGGAATATGTATTTTGATTCTAATGTTCTTTCCGGCAATGTTTCCCTCATTGACGGTCGAATGCCTGATCAAAATGACAGCAATGTTTGTGTGATTTCACAGGAACTGGCTGAAAAAAACAGCCTGTCTGTCGGTGCCTGTCTCAAATTCAATGACTACCATGACCCGGAAAATTCCACGGTTTATGACGCAGAGGTTATCGGTATCTATCAGGTCAGCCAGGCTATGCAGCCGCTGATGTGGGGAGATACCTTCCGCTCCGAAAATGTGATTTTCACGGATTTGCGTTTCCCGGAGAAAGCAGAAGGGTCTGAAGGAGAACCCTGCTTTGAACACGCCTATTTTTGCGTTGGAGATGTAGATGAATACGATGCTGTGAAATCGGCGGTGGAAGCTGCGGACATTGACTGGGAGCGATATGACCTGATTGACCGAAACGGAAATCTCGCCACCATGTCATCCAACTTCCATGATCTTGAGAAAATCAGCAAAGTGTTGATTGTACTAACCTTTGCCGCTGGCTTTGTCATTCTGTTCCTGATATTTCTATTCTGGACGAAAAACAGAAATCAGGAAATCGGCATTCTGCTCTCTCTTGGTTTTCGGAAAGTCAGTGTCATCGGTCAATTCCTCATGGAAGCCCTGCTCATCACGCTGTTGTCCTTTGGCGTCACCGTTGCCCTTGCCCCAGCAGCTTCGGAAGCAGTGGCAGATTATCTGATTGCCGCCCAAGTGGAGCAAGCGGAAATCCAAAGGGATCGGGACGCAGGCAAGGTCATGTTTGCCTCTCAACAGGCGGAACAGACGGTCATGGGTGTAGATGTGAAAATCACGGAAGATATGTGGCTGCTCAGCGGCGCAGGCGTAATTGTTCTGATTGTAGTTTCCATTGGTATTGCCGGAATCCCTGTCCTGCGAAAGAAGCCGCGGGAAATCCTGAGTGAACTAAGTTAAGGAGGATCGCATGATTTTAGAAGTAAAGAATGTGTCCTATTATTATAAATCGCAGCGCGACAAGCTGATTCTGGATCATGTAAGCTATGGCTTTGAATGCGGCAAGCTGTACGCCATCTTAGGCCCCAGCGGTTCCGGAAAAACAACTTTGCTTTCCCTTTTGGCTGGTCTTGATGTACCCATTCAGGGAGAAATTTGTTATGACGGAAAGCCCATCACCACGAAAGACCTGGCAGAGCACCGCCGTCACCACATTTCTCTGGTATTCCAGAGCTACAACCTGATTGACTATCTTACTCCGTTGGAAAATGTAAAGCTGGGCGGCAAGGGCGATCCCAAATCGCTGCTCAGCAGCATGGGAATTGGAGAGGAATACTGGAACCGCAGCGTCCTGCAGCTTTCCGGTGGTCAGCAGCAACGGGTAGCCATCGCCCGCGCCCTGGCCAGCGATGCCAAGGTGCTGCTGGCAGATGAACCAACAGGCAATCTGGACGAGGCCACAGCATTGGATGTCATTGATGTGTTGAAGAAAATTGCTCATAGCGGAAATAAATGTGTAATAGTTGTCACACATAGTAAGGAATTCGCTGAACAATCTGATGCGATAATCAATATTGGTTTGTAGTATTCTTCCTTTATATTCGCTAGCGTCATTGACTGGCGGAACGGATGCTCACCTCTGATTTTCCCAGAAGGGTTCCGTTTTGCGGGACTTGAACTGAAGCTCCTGGCTTTTGACACTGACGGTGGTATTGGCGGGGATGGAGTGGGTGATGAACACGTTGGAGCCAATCACGCAGTCTTTGCCAATCACCGTCTCGCCGCCCAGGATGGATGCACCGGCGTAAATGGTGACGTTGTCCTCAATGGTGGGGTGACGCTTCTTGCCCCGCAGGCTCTGGCCGCCCCGGGTGGTCAAAGCGCCCAGGGTTACGCCCTGGTAGATTTTCACATGGTCGCCAATCACCGTGGTTTCGCCCACCACGATGCCGGTGCCGTGGTCAATGAAAAAGTATTTTCCGATGGTGGCACCGGGGTTGATGTCGATGCCGGTCACGCCGTGGGCGTGCTCCGTCATCATCCGGGGCAGCATGGGAACTCCCAGGGTGTACAGCACATGAGCCATGCGGTAAACTGTGATGGCAAACAGACCGGGGTAGCAGAAGATGATTTCGTCGGTGCTGTAGGCAGCGGGATCGCCATCGTAAAAGGCCTCCACATCCGTCTGGCACATTGCCCGGACGGCGGGAAGCTGGCGGAAAAATTCCAGACTCAGCAGCTGTGCTCGTTCCTCGGCCTCGGCTTCCTCCATTTGAAGCCCCAACACAATGGCAATCTGCTTGTTGAGGTTGTACATCACGTCCTCAATGAGCATGGACAGGTTGTAGCGGGAATTGTACATCCGGTAGCTCTTATCCCGGGAAGAACCGGGGTAGCAGATGCGCAGCAGCTTGCGGATAATGTCCGTGACCGTCTCCTTGTCCGGGTGGACAAAGGGGTTTAGTTTATCAATGTCCCGCCCGTGGCGGTAGTCCTCCAAAATGTTATCCACAATTCCCTCAATTTGCTGTTCAATGGCAGACATGGCAGTTCCTCCTTTTCGTGGGACGCTGGGGTAATTTATTTCCCAGTGTACCACACCATAAAAATGCTGTCAAATACGAAAAGGAGCCGCGTTCCTGCGGCTCCCTTTTGTTATTCTTCAATGCGCTTGATGTCCGCTCCCAGGGCGGTGAGCTTTCCAATCAAATCCTCGTAGCCCCGCTCCACAAAGTGAATGTTCTGCACTTTGGTGGTGCCCTTGGCGGCCAGACCGGCAATCACCAGCGCCGCGCCCGCCCGCAGGTCATGGGCGGCAACCGTTGCCCCCTTCAAGTGGTCAACACCCGTCACAATGGCGGTTCTGCCCTCAATGGAAATTTTTGCGCCCATGCTCTCCAGCTCGGAGCAGTAGCCGAAGAAGCGGGTCTCATAAACGGATTCCGTCAGGCGGCTGATGCCGTGTGCCAGTGCCATGCACACGCACACCTGAGCCTGCATATCCGTGGGGAAGCCGGGATAGGGGCGCGTTTTGGCGGTAGCAGGGCGGAGACGGCGGTCACTGATGACTCGCACGGCATCATCAAAGGGAATAATCTTCACGCCCATGTCTTGCAGCTTGCCGGTGATGCAATCCAGATGCTTGGGAATGACATTCTGCACCAGCACATTGCCGCCGGTGGCAGCCACAGCTGCCAAATAAGTACCTGCCTCAATCTGGTCGGGGATGATGGTGTAGGTGCCGCCCCGCAGAGAATTGACTCCGCGGATTTTCACCGTGTCTGTGCCCGCACCGGAAATCCGGGCACCCATGGTGTTAAGAAAGTTGGCAAGGTCTACGATGTGCGGCTCCTTGGCGGCGTTTTCAATGACGGTCTGGCCGGGCAGCAGGGTTGCTGCCAGCATGATGTTTACCGTCGCACCCACGGAGGCCAAGTCCAGGCTCAGGCGGCTGCCCTGTAAGCCATCGCTGCCTGACCGTAAGGCAACATAGTCTTCGGTTTCTTCCACCTCTGCACCCAGAGCCAGAAAGCCCTTGATGTGCTGGTCGATGGGGCGGGATGCAAAATTGCAGCCGCCGGGCAGCGCCACATGGGCATGGCCGAAGCGCCCCAGCAGCGCACCCATCAGATAATAGCTGGCGCGCATTTCCTGCACCAGATTGTGGTCAGGCTCGGTGCAGTGGACGGCGGTGCAATCGATTTCTACCACATGGGATTCCGGGCAGTGGATATCTGCGCCCATGCCCTCCAGGATGTCCAGCAGAATGCGTACATCGGAAATGTCGGGTACATTTTCAATGCGGCATTTGCCGCTGACCAGCAGCGCAGCCGGCAGGATAGCGACCGCTGCGTTTTTTGCGCCGCTGATGGTGACGGAGCCGCTGAGGGGCTTGCCGCCGTTAATTTCATATATGGCCAAGGATAATCCTCTCCCTGCGATAATTTCAATAAAATGCGGATTTGTTCTTCTATATTAGCATAGATTCCGAATTATGTAAAGAATTTATTTCCGCAGTCCTTTGGGGTAGTGGTTTTTCAGCTGATTTCCATCTCCTTTGCCCCAGCCCAGGGAGTACGCCCCCGCCTTTACAAGACACCATCCCCGCTCTGCGCAGGGGATGGCCTCGCCGTGGAGGTAAGCTGCCAGTTCCTTGGATTCCGGGCTAAGGGAAATTTCGTTCTTGCAGTGCTTCAGCCACAGTGCCAGGGCGTGAGACGGCTCAAACCGGTCTTTTTTCAGCGTTCCCAGTTCCAGACCGGGACGCAGCACCCGCAGTTTTTGCAGCGGAGGCATCTGCCGGGGCATCCAGTACAGGGTATCGCCGAAGGCAACGGCCTGCCCCTGGGGAAGCTGAATGTCCAGCTCCTTGGCAAAGCGCAGGAAAGCGTCGGGCAGACGCTGGGGCTTTTCTGATTCCCATGCCGGGGCGGTTTCCTCACAGTCCATCTTACGCAGCACGGCGGCGAAATGTCCCTCGCCCAGCAGCTTATGAGGCCACAGCCGGTACATTCCCGGGCGGCTCTCCTGGAACCAGGGGGCGTTCACCGGTTCCGCTTCAAATTCCGGGTGGCGGGCGAGAAATGCCTCCACCGCCTCCTCGTCCTCCTGGGGGGCAAAGGTGCAGGTGGAATAGACCAGCCGTCCGCCGGGGCGGAGCATGGCAGCGGCGCAGTCCAGAATCTCTGCCTGACGGCGGGCGCACATCTCCACGTTTTCTTCGCTCCAATCGGTGATGGCAGCCTCCTCCTTGCGGAACATTCCTTCGCCGGAGCAGGGGGCATCCACCATAATGCGGTGGAAGAAGCCGGGGAATCGGTCTGCCAGGGCAGCGGGGGCTTCGCCCGTCACCACGGCGTTGCCGATGCCCAGCCGCTCGATGTTGCGGGAGAGCACCTTTGCCCGCTTTTGATTGATTTCATTGCTCACCAGCAGTCCCTTTCCCTGCATCCGCCCTGCAATCTGGGTGGATTTTCCGCCGGGGGCGGCGCACAAATCCAGGATGATTTCCCCCGGCTGAGGCTCCAGCAAGGCGGCGGAAGCCATGGCGCTGGCTTCCTGCAAATAGTAGACACCGGCTTCGTGATAGGGGTGCAGGCCGGGGCGGCTGTCCGGGTCATAGTAATAGCCCATGGGTTCCCAGGGCACCGGCTCTCCCACAAAGGGAAGTGCCGGGATGGCACCCTTCAGGGGGTTAAACCGCAGTGCAACGGCACGGGGACGCTGGAGGGAGCGCAGGTACTCGTCATATTCGTCTCCCAGCTGCTGCTGCATCCGGGCAAGAAATTTTTCAGGAAGCATAGATAACCTCAATATGATAGAGTGTGGAGGAGGGGCGGATAGCATCCGCCCGCCGGCTGACAGGATTGAGCAGTTGGTTGAATAAAAACGGGTGCCGGTTTTGCCAAGGGCTCCCCCAGAGGTGGAGCCGAGGGCGCTTTGCGCCGGACGGGGGCAAACCCATTTATAATACTATTTTAACATTCCGTTTCCACAATTTCAAGTGGGCGCAAAATGATTGACTTTTCCGACGGATTGTGAGAGAATATATGCTGTTAAATCAGAAATAAGAGAGGCTTTGATTATGAAGCAATCCAGAACTCATACCTGCGGCGAACTGCGTCTTTCCGATGTGGGCAAGCAGGTTACCATTGTCGGCTGGCTGGAAAACGTCCGGGAAGTCGGCTCCAATTTTGCATTCCTGGTTCTGCGGGACTACTACGGCACCACCCAGGTGGTTGTGGAAACCGAGGAAATGATGAAGCTGGTCAAGCCCATCAACAAGGAGTCCACCATCTCCGTCACCGGCACTGTCCGGGAGCGGGAGAGCAAGAACCCCAAGCTGCCCACCGGCGACATTGAGGTTGTCCCCACTGACATTCAGGTGCTGGGCAAGTGCGTCCACAACCAGCTGCCCTTTGAAATCAACAAGTCCCGGGATGCCGATGAGAATACCCGCCTGAAATACCGCTTCCTCGACCTGCGGAATCCGGCGGTGAAGAACAACATCGTGCTGCGCTGCCAGGTGGTTGCCGAGCTGCGCCGCCTGATGACCGAGCAGGGCTTCCTGGAAATCACCACCCCCATTCTTACTTCCTCCAGCCCCGAGGGCGCAAGAGACTACCTGGTTCCGGCCCGGAACCATCCCGGCAAGTTCTATGCCCTGCCCCAGGCACCCCAGCAGTTCAAGCAGCTGCTGATGACCTCCGGTTTCGACCGCTATTTCCAGATTGCTCCCTGCTTCCGGGATGAGGATGCCCGCGCCGACCGTACCCCCGGCGAGTTCTATCAGCTGGATATGGAAATGGCCTTTGCAACCCAGGAGGATGTGCTGGAAACCCTGGAAACCGTGCTCCAGCCTGTTTACGAGAAATTCGGTAAGTACAAGCGGGTTGCGCAGGCTCCCTGGCGGCACATTGCCTATAACGATGCCATGGAGCGCTACGGTTCCGATAAGCCCGACCTGCGCATTGATTTGGAAATTCAGGACATTTCCAATGTGGTGCAGGGCTGCGGCTTCGGCCCCTTCGAGGGCGCTGTGGTCAAGGCCGTGGCGGTGGATGATTTTAACCAGCCCCGTAAGTGGATTGATAAGCTTTTGGCGGATGTGGAAGTCCAGACCGGCAACAAGGCTTGCTGGGTCAAGGTGGACGAGAACGGCAACCTGACCGGCGGTATCTCCAAGTTCCTGGGCGAGTGCGGCGAGGCACTGAAAGAGCGCCTGAACCTCAAGCCCGGTTCCTTCGTGTGCATGGCTGCCGGCAAAAAGTCCGCTGCCCAGAAGACCGCCGGTGTGATTCGCATCCTGCTGGGTCGCCGGGTGCCGGGTCATTTTGATGAGGAGCAGTATGCACTGTGCTGGATTGTGGATTTCCCCATGTACGAGATTGGCGAGGAGTCCGGGCAGCTGGAATTCTGCCACAATCCCTTCTCCATGCCCCAGGGCGGCCTGAAAGCATTGGAGGATGCCGAGGGTGATACCGAAAAGCTGCTGGCCGTCAATGCCAACCAGTATGACCTGGTGTGCAACGGCTATGAGTGTGCTTCCGGCGCTGTTCGGAACCATGATCCCGAAATTATGGTCAAGGCCTTCGAGATGGTGGGCTTGGGTGAGGATGACGTGAAGGCCAAGTTCCCCGCCATGTACAACGCCTTTACCTATGGCGCACCCCCCCATGCCGGTGCAGCCCCCGGTGTTGACCGCCTGATTATGATGCTCACCGGTGAGGAGAGCATCCGCGAGGTCATTACCTTCCCCATGAATAAGAATGCCCAGGATTTGATGATGGGCGCGCCCAGCACCGTAGACCAGAAGCAGCTGGACGATGTCCACATTGCTCTGGTAGAGGAATAAAATAGTTTCCGGGGCTGTCTCGCAAAGGGACAGCCCCGGTTTGACAAAAAGGAGAAAAATGCCGTGGACAGAAGCACCTTTGATTCCGACCTTCAAGCATTGCTTGCATCTGCAAACAGCCGGATTCCAGCGCATTCCCTGCCTGACCTGCCAGGCATCCCGGGGATTCCGGGGGTTCCGGGCTGGCATGAGGAGGAGCTTGCCCTCTGGAATCAGGGGGAAGCCATTCGCCAGCTTGTCCGCACCGCACGCAAGAAGCTGAACCGCACACAGATTGCGGAAATTCTGGACATCTGCAAAAACCGGAATGCCGGAAGGGGAAGGGAGAGCTTTGTCATGCTCCTGGGGCAAAGGGCGTATGCCGAATATGCCCCGCAGATTGCGGCGCTGCTGGGCGACCGTGACGTGGGCGGACATTGCGTCTACACGCTGTATAAAATGGGGGCAGCGGGTTATGACACCGAAATTGCTCCGTTCCTGACCCATGAAAAAAAGTGGGTGTCCGATTACGCCAAGCGCTATATGCAGCAATATGGGAAGTCACACAGTTGAAATGCAGCAGCCGCCGGAATGCTTTCCGGCGGCTGTTTACTACTTTTACAGCATATTGGTATAGCCCATGAGATACTGGTCAACCGCCTTGGCGCAGGCGCGCCCCTCGGCAATGCCCCACACCACCAGGCTCTGTCCCCGGCGGCAGTCGCCGGCAGCAAAAATTCCGTCCACTGGGGTATGATAATCGGTGGTCACCAGATTTCCACGGTTGTCCCGGGGCAGGCCGAAGGCTTCCGCCACATAGCTCTGGCAGCCAATAAAACCGGCGGCAATCAGCAAAAGGTCACAGGAAAGCTCCTCCTCGGTTCCGGGCACGGGCTGCATGGTCATGCGGCCATCTTCCAGCTTCGGCTCCAGGTGGATGATTTCCAGCGCAGCGACCGCACCGGCCTCATTCACCTTCACTTCCTTCACGGTGGTCTGATACAGCCGGGGGTCGTGGCCGAATTTGGCAATGGCCTCCTGCTGGCCATAGTCCGTTTTCAGCACCTTTGGCCACTGAGGCCAGGGATTATTTTCTGCCCGTGTAACAGGGGGCTTCCCCATCATTTCCAGCTGCGTGACGGACAGGCAGCCCTGGCGGATGGAGGTTCCCACACAGTCATTGCCGGTATCACCGCCGCCCACAATCACCACGTGCTTTCCCTCCGCTGTGATGGCGAAGCATTCTGTCTCCCCGATTACCTTTTTGGTAGCTGCCGTCAGAAAATCCACTGCAAAGTGAACGCCCTGGGCATCTGCGCCGGGCACGTTGAGGCTGCGGGGTGTTTTGGAGCCGCAGCAGAGGACAATCGCGTCAAACTGCTCTTGCAGCTCCTCCGGGGTAATATCCACACCCACATTGGTGTTGACCCGGAACGTTACCCCCTCCGCCTCCATGAGCTGCACCCGGCGGGCGACCACGCCTTTGTCCAGCTTCATATTGGGGATGCCGTACATCAGCAGGCCGCCGGGGCGGTTTTCCCGCTCGAACACCGTGACGCTGTGCCCCCGGTGGTTCAGCTGGTCTGCCACCGCCAGCCCGGAGGGGCCGGAGCCGATGACCGCCACCTTTTTGCCGCTGCGCACCGGCGGAACCCGGGGCGTAACCCAGCCCTGCTGGAAGCCCATCTCGATGATGGCCAGCTCGTTGTTATTCACCGTGACACTTTCACCCATCATCCCGCAGGTGCAGGCCGCCTCGCAAAGCGCGGGACAGACCCGCCCCGTAAATTCCGGGAAATTGTTGGTTTTGGTCAGCCGGGACAGAGCTTCCTGCCAGTTGCTGTTGTATATCTCGTCGTTCCACTCGGGGATCAGGTTGTTCAGCGGGCAGCCGCTGAACATCCCGCTGAAAATCGCCCCGGACTGGCAGAAGGGCACACCGCAGTTCATGCACCGGGCGGCCTGCCGCTGCCGCTCCGCCAGACTGAGCGGCGGATGAAATTCCGCAAAGGACGTGATTCGCTCCAACGGTTCCACCGTCCCGTTCATCTTTCGGTTATATTCCAAAAATCCGGTTGGCTTTCCCATACTCACGCCTCCTTGCTCACGCGATAAAATGCTTCCATGGTTGCCGTCTCGTGATCCATGCCCTTTTCCTCCATCTGGCCGATGGTGGAAATCATCTTTTGGTAATCAATGGGGACAATCTTTTTGAATTTAGGCAGATATTCCGGGAAATGCGCCAGGATTTCCCTGCCGAATGCGGAGCCGGTCTCCTGGACATGAGCCTCAATCATCTGCCGCAGCTCATGGGCATCGTGCCGCTCGGTCACAGCGCTGATGGTCACCATCTGCTTGTTCAGCCGCAGATAGAGGTCGTGGTCGCTGTCCAGCACATAAGCAATGCCGCCGCTCATACCGGCTGCAAAATTCTTGCCGGTCTTGCCAAGAATCACCGCCCGGCCACCGGTCATGTACTCGCAGCCATGGTCGCCGCAGCCCTCCGCCACGGCAATCGCGCCGGAATTACGCGCGCAGAACCGCTCTCCGGCGATACCGCAAATAAACGCCTTGCCGGAGGTTGCGCCGTAAAGCGCCACATTGCCGATGATGATATTGTCCTTGGCGCAGAATCCGGCATCCGCCTTTGGCTTCACCACCAGCTTGCCGCCGGACAGCCCCTTGCCAAAATAGTCGTTGGCATCGCCCTCCAGCCGGATGGTCAATCCCTTGGGGATGAATGCGCCGAAGGACTGGCCACCGCCGCCTTGGCAATTCACCTGGTAGGTATCCTCCTCCAGGCTGTCCCCGAAGCGCCGCGTTATCTCGCTGCCCAGGATGGTGCCCAGCGTCCGGTTCACGCTGGAAACCCGGATGGATTCCGTGTGGGGCTTGCGCTTGCGGAAGCTCTGCTCAAAGGCGGGCAGCAGCGTCTTTGCGTCCACCGTTTTTTCCAGGCGGAAATTATATTGGTCTCTGGCTTCGTAATGCACAGGGGGCAGGTTCGTGAGAATGCTGCTCAGGTCGATGGTGTCCGCCCGGTGGGTAATGCGGTGCTGCCGGGGGGCAATCAAGTCCGTCCGTCCCACCAGTTCATCCACTGTCCGAACCCCCAGCTTTGCCATGATTTCCCGCAGCTGCTCTGCAATGAACAGCATGAAATTCATAACATACTCCGGCTTTCCCTGGAAGCGGCAGCGCAGTTCCGGGTTCTGCGTGGCAATGCCCACAGGGCAGGTATCCATATTGCACACCCGCATCATCACGCACCCCATGGTCACCAGGGGGGCGGTAGCAAAGCCAAATTCCTCCGCGCCCAGAATGCAGGCAATGGCAACATCCCGTCCGCTCATGAGCTTGCCGTCGGTTTCCAGGCGGACGCGGGAGCGCAGGCCGTTGCGGATGAGGGTCTGGTGTGCCTCTGCCAGCCCCAGCTCCCAAGGCAGCCCCGCATTGTGGATGGAGCTTTTGGGCGCTGCACCGGAGCCGCCATCGTAGCCGGAAATCAGCACGCAGCCTGCACCGGCCTTGGCAACGCCGGCTGCAATGGTTCCAACGCCGGCCTCGGATACCAGCTTAACGGAAATGCGGGCATCCCGGTTGGCGTTTTTCAGGTCATAGATCAGCTGTGCCAGGTCTTCGATGGAATAAATATCATGATGGGGCGGCGGCGAAATCAGCGACACGCCGGGGGTGGAGCAGCGCACCTTCGCCACCCAGGGATAAACCTTTTTGCCGGGCAGATGGCCGCCCTCGCCGGGTTTTGCGCCCTGCGCCATTTTGATTTGAATCTCTTTTGCGCTGTTCAGGTAGGCGCTGGTCACGCCGAACCGGCCGGAGGCAACCTGCTTGATGGCGCTGTTTTTGATGGTTCCGTACCGGGCAGGGTCTTCACCGCCCTCGCCGGAGTTGGACTTGCCGCCCAGGGTGTTCATGGCAATGGCCATGCACTCGTGGGCTTCCTGGGAAATGGAGCCATAGGACATGGCACCGGTTTTGAACCGCTTGACTATCTCCCGGGCAGGCTCCACCTCGTCCAGGGGAACACCGCCGTCTTCGGAATAGCGGAACTCCATCAGACCCCGCAGGGTGTGGGGGCGGCGCTCGTCGTCCACCAAATCGGTGTATTCCCGGAATTTTTCATAGGAATTGGTGCGCACGGCCTCCCGCAGCGCCACAATGGTCTGGGGGTTATACATATGGTCTTCCGCCCCTGGACCGGAGCGAAGTTTGTGGGTTCCGGTGGAATCCAGGGTGGTATCCACGCCCAAATCCAGCAGGTCAAAAGCGTGGTTATGCCGCCACTGGACACCCTCGCCGATTTCCTCCAGCCCAATGCCCTCCACCGGGCTGACCGTGCCGGTGAAATAGTCGTCAATCACCTCGTGGCAGATGCCCACCGCCTCAAAGATTTGGGCGGACTGGTAGGATTGCAGGGTGGAAATGCCCATCTTGGAGGCAATTTTCACGATGCCGTGAAGCACGGCAGCATTATAGTCATGGATGGCCTGATACACATCCTTATCCAGCCGGTTCTTCTCCACCAACTCCGCCACGCACTCCTGGGCGAGATAGGGGTTGATGGCGCGGGCACCATAACCCAGAAGGGTTGCAAAATGGTGGACATCCCGAGGCTCTGCGGATTCCAGAATGATGGAAACAGCCGTCCGCTTTTTGGTGCGCACCAGATATTGCTCGATGGCGGACACCGCCAGCAGGGACGGAATGGCCATGTGATATTCGTCTACGCCCCGGTCAGAGAGGATGATGACGTTTGTGCCGTCCCGATAGGCACGGTCGCATTCCACAAACAGCCGATCCACGGCATTTTTCAGGGAGGCATTTTTATAGTATAGCAGACTCACCGTCTCTACCTTGAAGCCGGGGCGCTTCATGTTGCGAATCTGCATCAGCTCCAGGGAGGTGAGAATGGGATTTTTGATTTGCAGCACCCGGCAGTTTTCCGGCTTTTCTTCCAGAAGGTTGCCGTCGGAGCCAATATAAACGGTGGTATCGGTGACGATTTCCTCCCGCATGGCATCGATGGGCGGGTTGGTGACCTGGGCAAACAGCTGCTTAAAATAGTTAAAGAGAGGCTGGTGCTTTTCGGACAGCACCGCCAGGGGGATGTCCGTCCCCATAGAGGTTATCTTTTCAGACCCTGTTTTGGCCATGGTCAGCACTGCGTCGTTAATGTCCTCATAGGTATAGCCAAATGCCTTATATAGCTTCTCCCGCAATGCCTGGGGGTACATGGGCACCTTGTGGTTGGGGGCGGGCAGCTGCTCCAAGGTCACCAGATGCTGGTCAAGCCACTCGCCATAGGGCTGACGGTCTGTGAAGGAGGCCTTGCACTCCTCATCGGAAATCACCTTTTTCTGGAGGGTGTCCACCAGGAGCATTCTGCCCGGCTGCAAGCGGGACTTGCAGAGGATATTTTCCTCCGGGATATCCAGCACGCCTACTTCCGAGGAGACAACAAGATGCCGGTCTTTGGTGATATAATACCGGGCGGGGCGCAAGCCGTTGCGGTCGAGAACAGCGCCCATGATGTCGCCATCGGAAAAGAAGATGGCGGCGGGGCCGTCCCATGGCTCCATCATGGTGGAATAGTAGTGGTAAAAATCCCGCTTCTTTCGGGACATTCCCGCATCGTTGCGCCATGGCTCCGGGATGGTAATCATCACCGCCAGGGGCAGGGGAATGCCGTTCATCATGAGAAATTCCAGGGTGTTGTCCAGCATGGCGGAGTCGGAACCGCTTTTCCGAATCACCGGCAGAACCTTGTCCATGTCCGCTGCCATGCAGGGAGACTGCATGGTTTCCTCCCGCGCCAGCATCCGGTCGGCATTGCCCCGGATGGTGTTGATTTCGCCGTTGTGGAGAATCAGTCGATTGGGGTGCGCCCGTTCCCAGCTGGGGGTGGTGTTGGTGGAGAATCGGGAGTGAACCATGGCAATGGCGCTTTCGTAGCTGTCCTGCTGCAAATCGGGGTAAAACTTCCGCAGCTGGTTTACCAGGAACATCCCCTTATATACAACTGTTCGGGAGGAGAAGGAGCACACATAGGTGGTATCGCAGCTCTGCTCAAATACCCGCCGGATGACATACAGCTTCCGGTCAAAGTCCAGCCCCTGGGCGACATCTCCGGGGCGAGCCACAAAGCACTGGTAGATGGAGGGCATGGACTCCCGCGCTCTGGCACCCAGTACCCCCGGCGCAACAGGAACCTGCCGCCAGCCCAAAAAGGGCACACCCTCCTTGCGGCACACCACCTCCAATAGCTTCTGCGCCTCCCGGCGTTTCAGGCTGTCCTGGGGGAAGAAAAACATACCAACACCATAGTCCCCCTTCTTTCCGAGGGAGAAGCCCAGCTCTGCAAAGAAGGGGTGGCAGATTTGCAGCAGCACACCAACGCCGTCGCCCACCTCGCCGGTGGCATCCTTTCCGGCGCGGTGTTCCAGCCGCTCCACAATGGTCAGGGCATCGGAAACAATCTGATGGCTGGCAATGCCGTCAATGCTGACAACTGCACCGATGCCGCAGGCATCATGCTCAAATTGCTCTGAATACAAGGTACGATTCATGGTCGTTCCCCTTTCTTACTTGTTTTGAACAGTTGGCGTACTGCTCAATCGGATGAAAAAGGCGACAAGGGACGCTCATAGGAAAACCCACAAGCAACGTCCTTGTCGCTCTTTGTGTTCGTATATAAAAGCCAACAGCCTATATACGAACATTTTACTCCGGCAATTTTGCAATGTCAATTTGTTTTTCCTGCAAAATGCCTTTTTTTGTATGGTCGCACACCTTTTTACACAAATCTGCTGAAAAGTTTATCGCACATGGACAAGTGTCCGCCTCTGCCATTATTCCTGCACCAAGGTCAAATGCTGCCAGCCACCCTTGCGGTAACGCAGGACGCACACGATGCTGGTAACACCCCAGGTCAGTCCCTCGGTCAGCCACACGCCCCAATAGCCCACCCCGGGAATCCGGGTCAGGATGGCGGCAAACACCACCCGGCAGATAACCTCACTGATGCCGTTCATCAGGCAGAACCGGGCATCGCCGCAGCCGTTGAGCAAGCCCCGGGGAATGTAAATCATGCCCAGGGGGAAGTAGAACAGGCAGTCAATCTTCAGTGCCGTTGCGCCCATGGCAATAACATCCGCATCCCCCACGAAGCAGCTCACCGTCCATCTGCCCAGCAGGAAGAAAAAGGGAATCAGCGCCAGGCTCAGCCCCAGCACAATCAGCCAGCTGACCTTGTAGCCCTGCTTTACCCGGTCAATCTTCCCCGCGCCTTTGTTCTGCCCGGCAAAGCTGGTGATGGCAGTGGATAGGGAGGAATAGGGCATCTGCACCAGCTGCTCCACCTTGCCCACCACGGTATAGGCCGCCATCACCGTCTGTCCGAAGCCGTTGACCACCCCTTGCAGCACCATGGTGGACAGGGAAATCAGGGTACTTTGCAGCGCCATGGGGATGCCCAGCTCCATACAGCGGCGGATAATCTGCTTCTGAGGCTTCCACTCCTGGGGGCTGAGCCGGAAATAGGAAACCCTGGTCATTGCATAGACCATGCTCACCAGGAAAGAAACCGCCTGAGAAATCACTGTTGCCAGCCCCACACCGAACACGCCCATGTTCAGTTTCAACACGAACAGCAAATCCAGCACAATGTTCAAAAAGCAGGAGAAAATCAAAAAGTACAGCGGGGACTTGGAATCCCCCAATGCCCGCAGCAGGGATGCCACGCCGTTATACAGCGCCACCGCCACAATGCCCAGGCTGGTCACCCGCAGATAGGACAGGGACATGGGGAAAATGTCCTTCGGCACTTGCAGCAAATGCAGCAGCCAACCGGCACCAAAGAAGCCAAAGAGGCTGACCGCCGTGCCGGCCAAGAGCAGAATATAGGTAGCGTTTGCAATGGTGGCGCGGATTTTCTCCGTGTCCCGGGCACCAAAATACTGGGCGGCCAAAATACCAATGCCGACAGCCAGGCCGGAGCTGAGGGAAAAGAACAGAAAGCCCAGGCTGCCGCAGGTGCCCACCGCCGCCAGGGCATCCGCGCCAACGTAGTTGCCCACCACGATGGAATCCACCAGATTGTAGAATTGCTGAAACAGATTCCCCACCAGCAGCGGCATGGTAAAGGTAATGATATGCGCCAGGGGGCTGCCCTGGGTCATATCGGTAATGCGCTTGGTTTTTGCCATTTTGTTTGCCCTCCGGGTCAAATGGAAATGTTTTTCCGTTAATCCGGGGCATTATAGCACGGGATTTTCCTGTTGTAAATTGTCTTCTTTTTTCGCTTCTTTTTCCGGCTGCCGTCCTTTTGTCAATTTCTTCCAATCTCTGAATTTTCGTAACAATACAACTGTGCAAAAAGCAAATTCATCCATATAATTTGGCTATATTGTCAACTGTAAACCTATCGACTTTTGGGGCGTTTGGAATTATAATAATAAAAGCGAATAAGCTCACTGATTATTGCTGATATAAAGGAGCGTAATGACAATGACAAATCATCTCGATGTCAAGCAGCTTCAGCTGGAAGCTGTAAAGGTTCGTGAGGGCATCGTCACTGCCACCCACGGCGCGAAATCCGGTCACCCCGGCGGAAGCCTTTCTGCTGCCGATATGTTTACCTATCTGTATTTCAATGAAATGCGGATTGACCCGGCAAACCCCAAGTGGGAGGAGCGGGATCGTTTTGTTCTCTCCAAGGGTCACACCGCCCCCGGACTGTATGCTGCGCTGGCAAACCGGGGCTTTTTCCCGGTGGAAGACCTGGCCACCCTGCGCCACATTGACAGCTATTTGCAGGGACACCCCAATATGAACACCGTCCCCGGTGTGGATATGTCCACCGGCTCTCTGGGTCAGGGCCTTTCCACCGCTGCCGGCATGGCAAAGGGCGCTAAGTTTCTGCACAAGGACATCAATGTCTATTCCATCCTGGGCGATGGTGAGCTGGCAGAGGGGCAGATTTGGGAGGCAACCATGTTTGCTGCCCACTATCAGCTGGATAACCTGTGCATCATCGTTGACCTGAACGGCTTGCAGATTGACGGCTGCACCAAGGACGTGATGAACACCGCTCCCGTGGACAAAAAGTTTGAGGCTTTCGGCTGCGACGTGATTGTGATTGACGGTCACAGCTTCCAGGAAATCGAAAAGGCCATGGAGCGCTTCCATGCCAACCACGGCACCGGCAAGCCCACTGCCGTTCTGATGAACACCATCAAGGGCAAGGGCGTTTCCTACATGGAAAACCAGGTGGGCTGGCACGGCAAAGCACCCAACGACGAGGAATACGCACAGGCAATGGCAGAGCTGGCTGCCGCACGCAAGGCGATTGAGGAGGGCTAAATCATGGCAGACATCAAGAAAATTGCAACCCGTGACAGCTACGGCAACGCCCTGAAGGAGCTGGGCGACGAGTTTGACAATATTGTGGTTCTGGATGCCGACCTGGCAGGCGCAACCAAAACCGGCATTTTCAAGAAGGCACACCCCGAGCGGTTCTTCGACTGCGGCATCCAGGAGGCCAACATGATTGGCGTGGCTGCCGGCCTTTCCACCATGGGTCTTGTGCCCTTTGCGGCAACCTTTGCCATGTTCGCCGCCGGTCGTGCCTATGAGCAGGTGCGCAACACCATCGGCTATCCCCACCTGAATGTGAAGATTGGTGCTACCCACGGCGGCATTTCCGTGGGCGAGGACGGTGCTTCTCACCAGTGCTGTGAGGACTTCGCCCTGATGCGTACCATCCCCGGCATGACCGTCATGTGCCCCGCCGACGACGTGGAGGCCAGAGCCATGGTCAAGGCCGCCTACCATATGGAAGGCCCCTGCTATATGCGCTTCGGTCGTGCCGCCACCCCGGTGTTCCACCAGGAGGGCTACCACTTTGAAATCGGCAAGGGTGAAGTGCTGCGGGAGGGCAAGGACATTGCCATCATCGCCAACGGCATCCTGGTGCCGGAAGCCATCGAAGCCGGCAAGCAGCTGGCAGAAGAAGGCATCGATGCCATGATTATCAACATGGCAACCATCAAGCCCCTGGATGAGGCGCTGGTGCTGGAAGCTGCCAAGAAGTGCGGCAAGATTATCACCGTGGAGGAGCACAACATCATCGGCGGTCTGGGTGAAGCGGTCTGCTCCCTGCTCAGCGAAAAGCTGCCTACGCCGGTCAGGCGCATTGGTGTCAACGATGTGTTCGGTCATTCCGGCCCCGCCGCTGCGCTGCTGAAGCAGTTCGGCCTCAGCGCCGAAAACATTGTGGCACAGACCAAGAATATGCTGGGTAAATAATTCTCCTGACATCAAATCCGCCCCTCGGACAAAGCCGAAGGGCGGATTTTTTACGCTTACTCCTGAGCGCTCAGGAAACAGAGCTCCTCAATGACGGAATCCAACACCGGTAAATACTTTTCATCAATATGGGAAATAGCTGTTGCACGGGCGTCATCACCGGGGCGCTCCTGTCCAAAGAGTATGTAGTCAGCGGACAGTCCCAGAACGGTGCATACCTTTATCAGCATTTTGACGGAGATGCCCGTGCGTCCCCGTTCCAGCTCGGCAAGATAAGAAACGCTGACATCCAATTTTTCCGCAAATTTCTCCCGGGTTAAACCCATTTTCTCCCGTGCTTTCCGAATTCGCAAATGCAATCAAATCACCTCGAACCATAGTATGGGCGAAATAATAGCAAAAGGAAATCAACCAACATTGTATGTTCTATGTATTGTATTAGTGGATATTTTGTGCTATAGTTAGCTTATTATACAAAACGAGGTAACTGTTTATGAAGAACAAACCCGGAACAAAATGGATGAAGCACCTGCTCCTGCTTGGAATTGTTTTGTGTTCCCTGTCCGCCTTGTTGTTCCTCGTTTCTATTTTGAATGGTTAGTGCAAGAATATTCAACCGCCGCAGAAAAACGCTTTAGCAATCATGTTCTGCAACAAGCTCGTTCGCATCTATCGGGGAAATAAATAAACTCCCGTGCTTCTCTTTATCCATTATTCTCCCTTGTCAAAGCCTATTTATTGTTGTATTCTATGAATACGGACAGGAACTTTCTAACATAGGTCAGAGTACGCCTGCCGTCTGTCTCATCCACCGCACTGAAATTGTGATGTGCCAGAATTGTAAGACCTTAATTTCACGCACACTTGCAGCCGAGTATACGCATATGCACGAATGAAGCCCATCGCCTGTAAACCGCCTTTTGGCGAAATACGAAACGCCGCAGGGAAGTCCCTGCGGCGTTTAACCATATGGGGCATCCAATGCGCCCCAACATATTCTATTATAGCACAGTTTCGCTTTTTCGTCCATTTGCGGAGTGCATAAGCTTTTCATCATTTCTTTATGGATTATCCCATCTTGAAAATACGCTGATTACAGGTTATATTTTAAGTACAGAAAGGGAGATTCCAAAGCAAAGCGACCCCTCGTAGACCCGCGTAGTGCAATCCCCCCCACTCCTCGCATCGCAACCTACTCAGACCTCCGGCAATCCCAGAACCCCATCTCCCGGAATCCCCGCTTCTGTAGTACGCAGTCCGCAGAAAAGAGAGTACCCCGAATGGCAAAACCCAAGAACCCCGCGGAATAACCCCTAGCCAATGTCCAGAAAACGGCTAGGGGTCATTTCTGTGCTGTTGATAAAAACCGGAGCGCTTGCTCCGGCTTTTTTGTGTCCATCAGCACTCCACGGCGACCTTGATGACCCCGTCCCGCTTGTTTTCAAACAGGTCGTAGGCCTCCTGGATTCTGCTCAGGGGATAGGTGTGGGTAATCAGCGGCTCGGTGTCCAGCTTGCCCTGGGCAATCAGCGCCAGGGTCTCCCGGCAGTCGCAGCCGTCCACGCCGCCGGTTTTGAAGGTCAGGTTCTTGCCGTACATCTCCGGCAGGGGCAGGGTCTGCGCCCGGTCGTAAAGCGCCACCACCGTCACCAGCCCGTTGGGTCTGGCGCACTGCCATGCCAGCCGGAAGGTGGAATCCACTCCCGCCACTTCCAGCACCACATCCGCACCGCCATGGGGACAGGCGGCACGCACTTGCTCCAGGCAGCTTTCCGGTGTCACCGTCTGCACCTGGGGATAGTGGGTTTGGATAAAATGAAGGCGATTTTCGTCCTTTTCGCAGACAATGATATGCTTGGGCTGCTTCAGCATCACACACAGCAGGGTGCAAATGCCCGTAGGGCCGGCACCGAGAATCAGCACCGTGTCCTCCGGCGTAATTTCGGAAATCCGGGCTGCCCAGAAGCCGGTTGCCAGCACGTCACCCACCAGCAGCGCCTGGCGATCCGTCACGCCCTCGGGAATCCGGTTCAAGCCCTGGTCGGCAAAGGGCACCCGCACATATTCCGCCTGACCGCCATCAATGCGGCAGCCCAGCGCCCAGCCGCCATTGCGGTCGGTGCAGTTGTTCACATAGCCCTTTTTGCAGAAGAAGCACTGACCGCAGAAGGTTTCCACATTGACCGTCACCCGGTCGCCGG
Source organism: uncultured Eubacteriales bacterium (assembly GCA_900549705.1). Classification (GTDB taxonomy): domain Bacteria; phylum Bacillota; class Clostridia; order Oscillospirales; family Oscillospiraceae; genus Faecousia. The sequence continues at coordinate 13,641 of URPI01000001.1, read as the reverse complement.
GCTTCACATTGGTAACTGCCTCGCCTACCGACTCCACGATGCCCACCATCTCATGCCCCACGGTAATTCCCGGGACTGCCCGGGGCACGCTGCCATGCTTGATGTGCAGGTCACTGGAACAAATGCTGGCAAGGGTCACCTTGACAATGGCATCCCGGGGGTGCATCAGCACCGGCTTGGGCTTTTCCATCAGCTGAAAATTTCCCTGAGAAACATAGGTATAGGCCTGCATGGTCTCTCCGGTTATGGAAAGCGCCTCGTTTTCTAACTGCTTCATCATAACATCTCCGTTCATCCGGTTTTCCCGTTTTTTCCCCTTGAGTATAGCATATTTTCCGAAAACCCACAAGGGGGCTTTCCTCGCTGGCACGAAGTGTCCGTGGCTCCACCTCTGAGGGGTTTGTTGGTTGAAGGGTGTGTACCCATGGTTTTGTACCGCCATTGTAGGGGTCGCCTAATAGGCGACCCGTTGGCAGATGGAACTGAGGGGAACGTTGAATGGAACCAGCTCCCGTAACTGCCCCCTTGGCTTCCCCCGGGGGGAAGCTGTCACGATGAAATATCGGCATCTCGGAACCGATATTTTGTCGTGACTGATGAGGGGCAGCGAACGCTTAAAAACTCCACAGCAGTACGTTGAATGGTGTAATCTGGAACATATGCTGCTCATCCAGCTGCATTCATTGACCAACCTGTCGCCACCCCTCATCAGCCAGTCTTGCCGGTTCCGAAGTGCCGTCAAGCCAGGCAGCTTCCCCCCGGGGGAAGCCAAGAACTCAGAAGACTTTGGCGACGACCATTCAACGAACTGCTCTATTGCGGGAGCTGCGGGTCGCCAAGTTGGCGACCCCTACGGGCGTATTCGATTATCGAGGTGTTCACACATTTGTAACTCATTCAATCGTCCTGCCCCACCGTCCCGGCTCCCACCGCACCCGCCATGGGGACAGGCGGCACGCACGGCGGCGTGAGAGGTCGGGGGCGACGAGTGGTCAGCTCTTCCTACCCGATTGGTTATAACACGCCAACATATCTATTCTATCATAAGGAATCGGGTGCGTCTATTTATGAAGTTACCAAGCTTTCTTGTTTTTTCTTGTTCATTATTCCATCTTGTAGAATTGGATGTCATGGGTTATTTTTTAGGTGAGGAGCCGCAGACACTAGCCTGTAACGCATAAAATCAAGCCTGCGAAAGCAGAATCTCAATGTAACGTATCGCTGAAAAAAGAGGGGGCTTTGCTAGATGTACGCAGCACTTTATCTGAAACGTTCCTTTTCCCGTAGATTTCAAAAGCATTTTTCCCTTTATCTTGTGCTGACATTTGCATTTTTGCTCCCTCTACTGGTTTCATTTTACCGGGACAGCAGAGCCTATGGAGAAATACAGCAGCTCTTGTTTCTTTCAAAAGGGCAGACGTTCCATATTGCCAATGTAACCGAGGCAGACTGCCAGTATTTTCAAGGAATCGATGGCCTTTCCTCTCCGTATTATGAAGACAGGAAAATCTATCTCAAAATTGAAGATGACGAGGAATGGAAGGATTTTAGCACGCTGAATATGTATAGCGGGCGAATCCAACAGCGGATAAACGAGATGGGACGCAGCGATGTATCCGTTCGTGCGAACGAATATGAGCGTGCTCATGGCATTTCCACAGACGAGGCATCGCTGTCTTCTCAGCGGCAATTATTTGCAATAAATGTACTTCTGATTCTTTTTATGGCCTTTACTGTACAGTCCACTTACCGGAGCCATCTGCATTATTTTTCAGGGGACATGGAGATGCTTTCCTGCTGCGGTGCAAGCAAGCGGCAAATCGCCGGGATTTTTCTTGTTGAGTTCTTTGCGGTCTTTGCATTGTCCGCAGCAAGTGCAGTTTTAATCTCCGTGCTGACATTAAAGGTGCTCTTTTCACTCTTTCTGGAAATGACAGCAAGCTCTGGCCTTGCATGGTTGGTTTTCCATGTGGATATTCGCAACACAACCGTTCATCTTTTCATTTGCTTCCTGTCGCTTGGTGTTCCGCTGTGCCTGACGCTGAGAAAATACCCGCTTTGTTCCGTCTCTCAGGCCAGTGCAATCCCGAAAAGATACCGCAGAAAAAAACTAACGTACTCCCGCTCACCGGCACGAGCATTGGCAAAGCTTTGGCGGCAGCGCACAAACCGTGTCTTTCAAACCTGTTTGTGCATCTCCGTCCCACTGGTCACCATTTTCCTATTTCTCTTCCAGTACCTGCTGCTGAATCTGACTTTCATCAGTACTCCTGTTGACTATGAGATATGCATCACAAGTTTTCGTTCCAATTTTACGGACGAAGACATCCATGATATAGAAACCATGGAAAATGTGGCATACGTTGTAACAGAGAAAATCCAGCCGCCCGGCGAACTCGATATCAAAGGGCCGGATGGGCAGCAAAGCGCAGTTCGCTTACGTGCAATTTCTGACTTTGCCAAGGCGAATGTGGCGTTTGAAAAGAACGATGCCGCCATCCAGGTCAACTCCGCCCAAATGCAGCTCAATCCTGGTGATAGTATCAGGATTGTCAGGTACAACGGACAAGTGGAGGAGGAGCTGTTCACGCTCACCGCGAAGCAGGTACTCACAGGCAAGACGGATGATTGGGCATGTGATGTGTACATTGACGATGTTCTCCTAGCAGCTTACATGAGTCAGCTTCCCTGCAACAAAGTGGAAATTAAGCTTCAAGACGCAAACCGCCATGAGGCTGTAGAGAAGATGCTTCAGAAACGTTTCCCAGGAGCCGGATATAAAATTGATAACCGGCAAACCAGCATTTCCTTTGCACAAGGCGCAGCGCCAGGCTATTACCTGCTGACCGCTTACCTCTTTGCCATTCTCTTTGCTCTGGTCGCCTTGATTCTGTATGTAAAACTGTGTGATTATATCCGGGGGCAGTCCGACATCATAAATGCGCTTTACACCCTGGGGGCTTCTAAAAGTGTAATCTTCCAGTCCTTTCTCCGTCAAGCCTCCATTCCCGCAACGGTCGCCGTGCTGGTTCCGGTTCTACTCAGCATTTTGGCAATGGCGCTTGTCTCCCATTCACTGGGAATGCAGCTTCATTGGGGCATCCCCGATTTGGCGGGGTATGTGGGTGTCACTCTGCTGATGGTGGGGGTCTATATATGCCCCATTCAAACCACGTTAAGGAAGTACTTGAAGCACATCCAACTTGGGAGGCTGCCATGAGTGTTATTAAAACAGAATCTATAACCAAGATTTATAAACAGGGACAGGACGAGGTTCATGCGGTGGACAACGTTTCTCTCAGCATTGAACCCGGCGAATTTACAGCCATTACCGGTCAATCCGGTTCCGGCAAGACCACGCTCCTGAACCTGCTGGGTGGAATTGACCCCCCAACCTCCGGCTGCGTCTACATAGATGGAGTAAATCTGCAAAAAGTGGCAGAACCGAAATTGGCTCAAATCAAGCGGCAAAAGATTGGCCACATTTTCCAGGATTTTAAGCTGATTCCGATTTTAAGTGCCCAGGAGAACATTGCAATGCCTATGTTGCTGGATGGCAAAAAGCCCAGGCAGGATGAAATTGAACGTCTTGCTTCCTTCCTGGGCATCGAAAATCGTCTAAAGCATTTCCCATCGGAATTGTCAGGCGGACAAAAGCAGCGCGTTGCCATTGCGCGAGCATTGATTATGCACCCCTCCATTCTTCTTGCCGATGAACCCACAGGCAACCTTGACAAGCATTCCGCCGATGAGATTATGAAACTATTATCAGAAATCAATCGCCAGGGACATACAATTCTGCTGGTAACGCATGAACAGCGGTATGCGGATATGTGCCAAAGGAACATCGTCATTAGTGATGGCAGAGTGGTACAGGATTCAAAAGTAGTTAGGTAAACACCTTCATATGATAACGACCGCCGCAGGCTTCCACCTGCGGCGCTTTTTTCGGTCAAAACAAATCCAGCATACTATCTAAATACACAGCCTCCCGGACGTGAATCCGGTATTCCGGCTTTGTCATGTAATGCAGCAGAAATTCCAGCAGCAGGGCGCTGCCCAGCCCCCGCCCCTCAATCTTAAAATGGGAAAATCCCATGGGGGCATAGAGGCGCTGAATGTCCTCTGCACTGATAAAGCCGGGATTTTCCATGGCTTTTGAAAACCGGTAGCCCTCCCCGCCGCCGGGGGCGGTGCAGATGTGTTCGCAGTCCTCCCCCAGTGCCTTGCGGCTCACCGCCTCATAGCATTGCTTGCGCTGGGTGCAGCCGAACCAGCAGCATTCGTTGCACAAAAACTCCACCTTGTCCTTCTGCCATTGGGGCAAGGCGCTGAGCCGGTCAAAATCCTTGTTCAGACGAAAATCCGGCACCACATAGCAAAATTCCGCCCGGTTCAGCTCCTCCTCCAGCTGCCGGAAATCCGTCAGCACCTTGGTGGTGGAGGAGACGAAATAGAATCCGGGGTACTGCTGCCGGAGATAGCCCAGCAGCAAATCCGAATGGAGTATCACGCCGTTTTTCCCGGATTGACTGAACTGCTCACACAGCCGATTGCATTTCCTATCCGTCAAATGCTCCCGCCGCAGCAATGAATTGCTCAGGGTGAGCCGTGCCGAAATGCCATAGGCTTGGGTTAATTCCAGCACTCGGCGGGGGTCAGCCTCCCCAAAGCCTACACGCCCGCCGCCCCACAGGCAGTCCGCCGGTGCGCCGTAAATAGAGCCGATGTCACACCAGTCGTAAAAATATTCCCGGTGGGTGTGAAACAGGGGGAGAAACACCCGGTAGAACTCATAAAATTCAAATAACCCCGGTAAATGATAATAAACCATGCTCTGTTCCTCCCACCCTGCGGCAATTTTCTCCGGGCTATTATAGCGCAGATTGCCCCGCTCGTAAACAAAAACCTGCACCGCAGGGGCGGGGGATGCCAACGCAGGGCGCACGTCCATGGTCGCCCGCAAAAAATTTTACATACGCCTTGATTTTCTCCTTGCTCTATGGTAAAATGTAATCGTAAACGTTTAAGTAATCTTTTACCCCATAAAATCCATCCAAAGGAGAGCCAGTATGCGTTACGGTTTTTTTGACGATGCAAAAAAAGAATATGTGATTGAAACCCCCGCCACCCCCTTGCCCTGGATTAACTATCTGGGCAGAAAGGATTTCTTTTCCCTCATCAGCAACACCGCCGGAGGCTATTGCTTCTATCGGGATGCGAAATTGCAGCGGCTGCTGCGCTACCGCTACAACAACGTCCCGGCTGACATCGGTGGCCGTTTCTTCTATGTAAAAGAAGACGGAAAAGCCCCCTGGAGTCCCACCTTCCACCCCTGCGATGCCCCGCTGGACACCTATCGCTGCCGCCACGGCCTGGGCTACACCATCTTTGAGGCGGAGAAAGACGGCATCGCCGCCGCCCTTACCTTCCTGGTGCCGGGGGAGGAAAATTGCGAGGTGCAGCAGGTGGCGCTGACCAACAAATCCGGCAGACAGCGCAGCTTCCGATTCACCGCCGCCGTGGAATGGTGCTTGTGGAATGCCGTGGACGATGCCACCAATTTCCAGCGGAATCTGAACATTGGCGAAGTGGAGGTGGAGGGCAGCGTCATTTACCACAAAACCGAATACCGGGAAAGGCGGGATCACTATGCCTATTACGGTGTCAACGCCCCCCTCAGCGGCTTCGACACCGACCGGGACAGCTTCCTGGGTATCTTCGGCAATTTTGCCGCCCCCCAGGCCATTTTGAATAAAGAAGCCGGCAATTTCATCGCCCACGGCGGCGCGCCCATGGCGGGTCTGCACCTGGACATTACCCTTGCCCCCGGCGAAACCCGGCATCTGGTGTTTGTGCTGGGTTACGGCAAAAATCCCAGGGAGCAGAAATTCATCGCCCCCGGCGTTATCCGCAAGGATACCGCCCATCGGGTGATGCAGAAATTTTCCACCGATGAAGCGGTGGAACAGGCCATGGAGGCGCTGCGCGTCGACTGGAGCCGTCTGCTGAACACCTATACCCTGTCCTGCAAGGACGAAAAGCTGAACCGGGCGGTAAACATCTGGCATCAATATCAGTGCATGGTCACCTATAACATGAGCCGCTCCGCCAGCTATTTTGAATCCGGCACCGGGCGGGGCATGGGCTTCCGGGACAGCTGCCAGGATTTGCTGGGCTTCGTCCACATGGCACCAGACCGTGCCCGGGAGCGAATCATCGACATTGCCTCCGTCCAGTGGGCGGACGGCTCCACCTATCACCAGTACCAGCCCCTGACCAAGCGGGGCAACAACGACATTGGCTCCGGCTTTAATGACGACCCCCTGTGGCTGGTGGCTGCCACCCATGCCTATCTGGCAGAGACCGGGGACTTTTCCATCCTGGATCACCCCACCCCCTTCGACAATGTCCCCGGCTCGGAAATGCCCCTGATGGAGCATCTGCGCCGCAGCGTGAACTTCACCATGACCCACACCGGCCCTCACGGTCTGCCCCTGATTGGCCGCGCCGACTGGAACGACTGCCTGAACCTGAACTGCTTCAGCGAGGAGCCGGGCGAGAGCTTCCAGACCTCCGGCCCCTCTGAGGGACCCGTGGCAGAATCGGTGTTCATCGGCGGTATGTTTGTGCTGTACGGCAGGGAATATGCCGAAATCTGCCAGGCCAAGGGGCTGAATACGGAAGCCGAAGCTGTGCGGAATGCCGTCAGCGACATGGAGCAGACCATTGAAACCGCCGGGTGGGACGGGCAGTGGTTCGTCCGCGCTTATGATGCCTTCTCCCATCCCGTTGGCTCCAACCAGTGCCAGGAGGGCAAAATTTACATCGAGCCCCAGGGAATGTGCGTCATGGCAGGGGTGGGCAAGCAGGACGGCAAGGCGGTGATGGCGCTGGATTCCGTCCGCAAGCACCTGCTGGGCAAATACGGCGTGGAGCTGCTGGCTCCCTGCTACACCGTGTATCACAAGGAGCTGGGAGAAATTTCCTCCTATCCCCCGGGATACAAGGAAAACGGCTCGGTTTTCTGCCACAATAACCCCTGGATTTCCATTGCGGAAACCGTGGTGGGGCGGGGCGACAACGCCTTTGACATTTACAAGCGTACCGCCCCGGTTTACCAGGAGGAGCACAGCGACATCCGCCGGGTGGAGCCTTACGTCTACGCCCAGACCGTTGCCGCCCGGGCATCCTTCGAGGAGGGAGCCGCCCGCAACAGCTGGCTGACCGGCACCGCCTCCTGGACATTCGTAAACATCAGCCAGTACATCCTGGGCATCAAGCCCACCCTGAGCGGCCTGAGCATTGACCCCTGCCTGCCCACCGACTTTGGGGACTATACCGTGACCCGGAAATTCCGGGGCGCAGTCTACCGCATTTCCGTGCGGCAGACCGGAAGCTACAGCCTGACCGTGGATGGAACGGCAATGGAGGGGAAGGTCATTCCCGACACCGGCAAGACAGAATATGACGTTGCCGTAACGGTGTAATCTCGCTTCGAGCCGGAACGGAAACGCTGAATTGCAGACATTCTTTAGAAGCGGATTCGAGAAAAGTGAATTGTGAATACGTTTTACGGCTGTTCCGTGGCCGCCATACTGATTCACGTTTTCTTGCTTCTTACTTATGAAAAGCCGGAGCTGCCGCAATTGGCAGCTCCGGTGAATTTTTATTTTCCGATGGTGGAGATTTCGGGAATCACTTCTTCCAATGCGTCCAGCAGGATTCTGGCAGTATCCAGAGAGGTGAACATATTCACGCCGTTCTGCACGGCGCAGCGGCGGATGGCCACGCCGTCGTCATAGTGTACCCCGGAGGTAATGGCACGGGTGTTGAGAATATAACTGACATAACCGGCGCGGATGGAATCGAGAATTTCATTGCTGCCGTCACTGAGCTTCCGGCGTACCCGGGTGCGGATGCCGTGGCTTTTGAGGAAGGCCGCGGTTCCTTCGGTGGCCTCAATGTTGAAGCCCAGGTGATAGAACCGGCGAACCAGAGGCAGCGCCTCCTCCTTGTCTTCATCTGCCAGGGTTACAATCACCGTGCCGTAGTCCTTCATTTTGATGCCGGAAGCTTGCAGTGCTTTGTAAAGCGCCCGGTTCAGCTTCACATCATAGCCGATGGCTTCGCCGGTGGATTTCATTTCCGGGGACAGGTAAGCATCCATACCGGTGAGCTTGGCAAAGGAAAAAGCGGGAGCCTTGACATACCAGCGCTGCTCTTTTCGCTCAGCACTGCCGGTGATGCCCTGCTGCGCCAGAGACTGTCCCAGCATCACGCGGGTGGCAATCTGCACCAGGTTGCAGCCGGTGGACTTGGAGAGGAAGGGAACGGACCGGGAGGCGCGGGGGTTGACTTCGATGACATACACATGGTCATCCGGTGCAACAATAAACTGAATGTTAAACAGTCCCCGGATGCCGATGCCCAGCCCCAGCTTGGTGGTGTATTCCACAATGGTATCCTTCACCGACTGGCTCAGGGAGAAGGGGGGATATACGCTGATAGAGTCGCCGGAATGAACGCCGGTGCGCTCCACCAGCTCCATGATGCCGGGCAGGAAAACCTGTTCACCATCGCAGATGGCATCCACCTCCGTTTCCTTGCCTACCACATACTTGTCAATCAGCACGGGCTTGGTGTCGTCCACCGCAAAGGCATTCTTCAAATACCGTTCCAGCATTTCCCGCTTGGCAACGATTTCCATGGCTCTGCCGCCCAGCACAAAGCTGGGGCGCACCAGCACCGGATAGCCGATGCGGTCGGCGGCGCAAATGCCTTCTTCCAGGGTAGTGACCGCCTCACCGGTGGGGTTGGGGATGTGCAGCGCCTTGATAACAGCGTCAAAAGCATCCCGGTTCTCAGCCTTTTCGATGGCAGCGCAGTCTGTTCCAATGATGTTCACGCCCCGGTCGTGGAGGCTTTGCGCCAGATTCACCGCGGTCTGGCCGCCCAGGGTGACAATGACACCCTCCGGGTGCTCCAGATGGACGATGTTCATCACGTCCTCTGCCGTCAGCGGCTCAAAGTACAGCTTGTCTGCCGTGGTATAGTCCGTGGAGACGGTCTCAGGGTTGTTGTTGATGACAATGGCCTCATACCCCATCTGCTGAATGGTGTGGACGGCGTGAACGGTGGAATAGTCAAATTCCACGCCCTGGCCGATGCGAATGGGGCCGGAGCCAAGGACGATGACCTTTTTCCGGTTGGATACCACCGATTCATTCTCGGAAGCGTAGGTGGAATAGAAGTAGGGAACATAGCTTTCAAATTCGCTGGCACAGGTGTCAATCATCTTGTACACCGGGAAGATGCGCCATTTGCAGCGAAGCGTGTATACATCCAGCTCCTTTTGCTTCCACAGCTCGGCAATATAGGCATCGGAGAAGCCCAGACGCTTGGCTTCCTTCAGCAGGGCAAGGTCGCCGGGGGCTTGCTCCAGCTCCTTTTCAAAATCCACAATCTGTTTGATTTTGTCCAGGAAGAACATATCAATCTGGGTGATGTCGCACACCAGGGAGGCATCCACCCCCAACCACATGAGCTGGGAAATGGCATAGATGCGGTCGTCCGTCCCCTCCTTGATGTAGTCCAGCAGCTCATCCACCCGCATATGCTTGGAGTCGAATTTCTCCATGTGCAGATGAATCTTCTGATTTTCCAGGGAGCGGACGGCTTTCAGCAGGCTCTCCTCAAAGCACCGCCCCACGCTCATCACTTCGCCTGTGGCCTTCATCTGGGTGGACAGCTGGTTTTGGGCGGCGGGAAATTTGTCAAAGGGGAACCGGGGCATCTTCGTTACAACATAATCCAGGGTCGGTTCAAAACAGGCGGGAGTGTTGGCCAGTTGAATTTCATCCAGCCGCAGTCCCACGGCAATCTTGGCGGAGACGCGGGCGATGGGGTAGCCGGTGGCCTTGGAGGCCAGGGCAGAGGAGCGGGACACCCGGGGATTGACTTCAATGACAAAGTAACGGAAGGAATGGGGATCCAGAGCAAATTGCACATTGCATCCGCCCTTCACGTCCAGGGCGCGGATGATGCGCAGGGCACTGTCCCGGAGCATATGATATTCCTTGTTGGTCAGGGTCTGGCTGGGGGCGACCACAATGGAGTCGCCGGTGTGGATGCCCACGGGGTCGAGATTTTCCATATTACAGACGGTGATGGCGGTGTCTGCCCCGTCCCGGATGACCTCATACTCAATTTCCTTAAAGCCCTTGATGCTCTTTTCCACCAGCACCTGATGCACCGGGGACAGCGCCAGCGCGCCCCGCATCATCTCCCGCAGCTCATTTTCGTCATAGGCAAAGCCGCCGCCGGTTCCGCCCAGGGTAAAGGCAGGGCGCAGGATAACCGGGTAGCCGATTTCCTTGGCGGCAGCCACGGCTTCCTCCACGCTGTAGGTGATGTGGCTGGGCACGGTTGGCTCGCCAATCCGCTGGCACAGCTCCTTAAACAGCTCCCGATCCTCGGCGCACTCGATACTTTTTACATCCGTGCCCAGCAGCTCAATTTCGCATTCGTCCAAAACGCCCTTCTTGGCCAGCTGAACCGCTAAGTTCAGGCCGGTCTGGCCGCCGATGCCGGGGACAATGGCATCCGGGCGCTCATAGCGGCAGATTCTTGCCAGATATTCCAGGGTCAGCGGCTCCATGTACACCTTGTCGGCCACAGAATTGTCGGTCATGATGGTAGCGGGATTGGAGTTTGCCAGAATGACCTCGTAGCCTTCTTCCTTCAAGGCAAGGCAGGCCTGCGTTCCGGCGTAGTCAAATTCGGCAGCCTGGCCAATGACGATGGGGCCGGAGCCAATCACCATGACTTTTTTAATATCGGTTCTTTTCGGCATTGCCTTTGGCCTCCTTCATGTAGTCTACAAAATGGGCAAATAGATACTGGCTGTCCTGGGGGCCGGGGGCACTTTCCGGGTGGTACTGGATGCCGAAAATTCTGTCCTTCCGGCACTCTACGCCCTCAATGGTGTTGTCCAGCAGATTCACATGAGTCACGGTCAGCCCCGTTCCCTCCACACTTTCCGGGATCAAGGCATAGCTGTGGTTCTGGGCGGTCATTTCAATTTTGCCGGTGAGCAGATTTTTTACGGGATGGTTGCCGCCCCGGTGGCCGAACTTCAGCTTGTAGGTTTTGGCACCGTAGGCCAGGGACAGGATCTGGTGTCCCAGGCAAATCCCGAAAATGGGCACCTTGCCCCGCAGCTTCCGCACGGTTTCGGCCACCTCCGGCACGTCCTCCGGGTCACCGGGGCCGTTGGACAGGAATACACCGTCCGGTTTCATGAACAGGATTTCCTCTGCTGTGGTGTCGTAGGGAACAATGGTTACGTTGCAGCCCCAGTGGTTGAGGCTGCGGATGATATTCAGCTTGATGCCGCAGTCCACGGCAACCACATGGAACTGGGCATCGGCGGTGCGGGAATACCAGCGCTTTTTGCAGCTGACCCGGCTGACCGCGTCCCGGGGCACCGGAGTGGCGGCAATGACGGCCAGCGCCGTTTCGGTGGGGGTATCCGGGGAAGTAATCAGTGCCCGGCGGCTGCCCAGATCACGGATGCTTCGCGCCAGCTTCCGGGTGTCCACCCCGGAAATGGCGGGGATGTTGTTCTCCTCCAGCAATTCCGACAGGGTTTTGACGCACCGGAAATTGGAGGGGAAGTCGTTGTAGTCATACACCACCATGCCGCCGATGTTGGGGAACTTGCACTCAAAGTCCTCCTCGGCAATGCCGTAGTTGCCAATCAGGGGATAGGTCATCACCACCATCTGGTCGGTGTAACTCAGGTCGGATACAATTTCCTGATAACCGGCCATGGAGGTGTTGAACACGATTTCGCAAACCCGGTCTGCGGTGCTGCCGAAGCCGTAGCCATAGTACTCGCTCCCGTCCTCCAGGACAAGCTTGCGGTCAATTGTTTTCATGGGTTGTCCTCCTTTGGGATAGCTTCCCCTCAAATCTGTCTTTTTCCGTGCGGCTGGGAATTTCCGTGGGATAGTCTCCGCTGAAGCAGGCATGGCAGAAGTTGGGGGAACCAATCATCTCTGCCAGGTCTTCGATTTCCAGATAGCCCAGGGAATCTGCGCCGATGATTTCCGCGATTTCGGGAATCGAGTGGTGGCAGGCAATCAGGTGCTCCCGGGAGTCAATGTCCGTACCGTAGTAGCAGGGATTGCGGAAGGGCGGGGAAGAAATGCGCATATGTATCTCTGTGGCACCGGCCTCCCGCAGCAGGCTCACAATCTGCCCGCTGGTGGTGCCCCGGACAATGGAATCGTCAATCAGCACCACACGCTTGCCGTTTACCGCTTCGCCGATGGGGTTGAGCTTGATTTTTACCTGGTTCAGCCGTTCCCCCTGGCCGGGAGAAATAAAGGTTCTGCCGATGTATTTGTTTTTCAGGAAGCCCAGGGAAAAGGGAATCCCGGAGGCTTCGGAATAGCCCAGGGCGGCATCCAGACCGGAATCCGGTACACCCACCACAATGTCCGCCTCCACGGGATGCCGCCGCGCCAGCAGGCGGCCTGCGTTTTTCCGCGCCTGGTGGACGGAAACGCCGTCAATCACCGAATCGGGGCGGGCAAAGTAGATATATTCAAAAATACAGGCGCGCTGGGGATGCCGTGAGCAGTGGGAGCGGTCGGCGTGAACGCCGGTTTCATCGAAGGTGACAATCTCGCCGGGGAGCAAATCCCGCTCCGGCTTTGCTCCAACGGCAGCCAGGGCACAGCTTTCGGAGGCTACCACATACATCCCCTCCGGGGTTTTGCCGTAGCACAGTGGGCGGAAGCCCCAGGGGTCACGGGCAGCAATGAGCTTGGCGGAGGACATCATCACCAGGGAATAGGCTCCCTCCATCTGGTACATGGCGCAGCTGACGGCGGCCTCAATGGAGGGGGTTTTCAGCCGCTGCTGGGTGATGATGTAGGCAATGATTTCCGTGTCGCTGGTTCCGTGGAAGATGGCACCGCCCAGCTCCAGGGCACTGCGCAGTTCAAAGGCATTGCTGAGGTTACCGTTGTGTGCCAGTGCCAGCTTGCCCTTCATGTGGTTGACCACAATGGGCTGACAGTTCGCTCGGTTGGTTGCGCCGGTGGTGCCGTATCGCACATGGGCAACGGCCATGGTTCCCGCCGGAAATTTTTCCATCACATCCCGGGTGAACACCTCGCCAACCTGCCCCAGATCTCGGTGGGCGGTGAACACGCCATCATCGTTTACAACGATGCCGCAGCTCTCCTGCCCCCGGTGCTGCAAGGCGTACAGCCCATAGTAAGCGAGGTTCGCCATGTTCTGAGGTTCTGGCGACCAGACACCAAACACACCGCATTCTTCGTGAAGGTCTTTCATTGTATCCTCCTTTTCGCAAAAAAAAGAGACACCTACCCCGGCGGAGTTTCCTTCGCCTGAATAAGCGTCCTTGCTTGGGGAGTATTTTATCACAATCCGAATTTTAAGTCAAATATTGGATGATGGGTGAAAGAAACTCTGTGGAAATCACTGCCTTCTGCCGCACAATGCGGGACACATTTTGAGCTATCTGCTGAGTAGCGTCTTGCATACGTCCCCGGCGCGAAGCGCCCTCGGCTCCACCTCTGGGGGAGCTGGCAGCCCGAACGGGCT